>JAJYHS010000259.1 GCA_021784635.1 bacterium | reverse complement strand
TCAAGACGTCAAAACGTCCAGCGATTTTTCAACACTACTGCTTGACCACAAAAAAGTAGCCGTTGTGCCGGGCGTGGAGTTCGGTCTCGAAGGTTATGTTCGTATGAGTTACGCGCTCAAAGAGCCGCGTATGAAAGAGGCATTTGCGCGTCTCAAAGATTTTGTCGCCGAATTAGCCTAAATGGCTCGCCTTTTGTCGTAATAAATCGGAGTCGCGTGGTCATGCCTTCTAAGTCGAGCTAAAATAAAAATAATGTCGACTTGGGTTTTGCCGGCAATTGCTGTTCAAATATTTCTTGTTTTGTCCGTGATTATCTTGTGGTTACGTCAGGCGCGTAAACCTAAAGATGATCCGCGGCTTACCCGTGGATTACAGCTTTTACAGAGTAAGATTGCCGTTCTTGAAGATTTATCGGAACGCACGGAGCAACAAGTGCAAAGCCTCACCCGGTTTATCGACGAGCGCTCAAAACACTTACAAGCTAAAATTCTTGATGCCGAAGAACTCCTCGTTAAAATCGACCACTCCATGAAAAAGAGCCTTGATGTGGCCGAAATTTTTCAAGACAAAATTCCGCACGAAGAAATTATTGAAAGAAGTCAAACGCAAAAATACGTGACAGCGGCAAAAATGGCCAACGATGGGCGAACGGTCGATGAAATTGTACAAGCGCTCGATTTGCCCCGAAGTGAAGTCGAATTCATCGCTAAAATCAACCGCGAAGAACTCACCTTCGAGCCGTCACTCTTACCGGAATGGGCAAAGCCCAAAGAGACAACCTTTCAAACTCCGAATCCCGATTTGTCTGCGCTAAAAAGTGTTGAAAATCAATTTCGCGAGGCGGTTAAACATGCCGAAGACCTGGAGCGCGTCGATGCCGAGCGAAAACGTCAAGCCGAAGAACGAGTACAAGCCGTTAAACAATCGGCGCGGCAAGTGTCCGAATCAGCGCGGCACATTGTTACCTCCGCGCGGGCAAAAATTCGAAAAGTTGAATTCCCAAGAATAGGCTAAGTCACGGGCGCGGATTTATTTAGCACTCTCGTGAATAAATCGCGTGAGATAATGCCGAACTAAAAAATCAATGCGTACGGGCAAATTTTTATGGTGCCACTGAAGTTCACCAAAAGCGGCCCAATGCGCTCGAATCAAATCCTTTTCGGGACCTTGAGCTTCACCTTCGACGGGATTTAAAAAATGCGAAGTCAACAAGCTGTGATAAATTTCGATTTCACCTGGATGGCGCATCGAAAAAATCAACTTATACCCGTTTCGAAATAACATAAAATCGGCTTTGGTATTTGAGATGCCGTAGATTTTAAGCGTACCGACACCTGAGCCTTTTAACTGATTGAAAGTCGCCGCCACTTCAACCATGGCGGCCTTCACGTCGCGAAGAAATTCAATTGTTTGTTCTTCTAAATGCGATTCTGTGTCTACCGTTGAGAGATTCACAACGCCAGTTTCTTCCATTTGCTGCTCGGCGAGCACCAGATCTTTAATCCAGTCGAGGTGGTTAAGCCCCAAGTCTTTCATGCATTGTCCCCCACTATGTGTAGCCACGAACCGACGTATCTCGCGATATGTCTAAGCCTGGCACAGATTGCGCTGCGGAGCGCAAACATAGGATTCAACGCGCCGGTCGAAAAGTCAAGCTACGCTTGTACTGAAGCGTTTTCTTGTGGTTCGAGCGCTAATTGTTCGGAATGCGGTTCCGATATCAAACCATCTCGTTCGGGTGCTCTCGGCAACCAATCAACGCGGACCGCGTTAATGGCGGTGCGACGCTCCTTTTTACCCGCATTTTCAAGTGCATACTGTGACAGATATCCTTCAACTAGCACAACGCGGCCTTTGTTAAGAAACTTTGCGCACAATTCACTTTGTTTACCCCAAACTCGTACTTGGTGCCAATCAACTGCGCTTCCGGTCTCGCCTTCCGCTTTTTTCTTAGGCGACGCAATTGAGAGCGTTGTGTATGGAGTCCCCTTGCTTGAGATGGCGATTTTAGGAGTACTCCCAAGGTAACCCATAAGAAAGATTCGATTAAGACCTGTCATGTACAGCTCCTTTCGGTTTATTTAGCGCCGATTAAATTTTCGGCGCGTAACGTTGCATTCTGGTTTTGAGGTGTTATGCAAGAGCTGTACAAAGTCGCAGTTCGTCGTTTTTGGATGACTCTGAGCCGCGACGAACCGAATGCATCCGAGTTCCGAATTATTTTGACAACTTTGGTCCGTTTTTCGAAACTGTGACAGTGACACTGTAATTTAAAACTAAGAACAAAATCATTAAGGAGTAGTATTGCAATGAAACATCAGCATCAACTGCGTCGAATTGGCATTTATGGCATTTTGTCAGTCGCCCTGGCATTTACTGTTTCTTGTGCCCACAAAAAGGTGAAAGAAGGTACCGGCGCGGGCGCAAATGGCGGAGCGATATCGCAAGCACCGCTTAACTTTCCTGCTGATGGTAGCGACAGCGGTCAAATTCCTGGTCTCTACACAATACATTTTGCGTTTAACTCGTCGGCTATTACAGGGGTCAACCGCAAACTATTAATCAAAGACTCCGAGTGGATGAAAAATCACAGCCAAGTTACAGTTCAAATCGAAGGTCATTGCGATCAGCGTGGTTCGGTTGAATACAACTTAGCCCTAGGGGAGCGTCGAGCAAAATCGGTTCGCGCATACCTTGTACGATTGGGTGTTAGCCGCAGTCATTTGACGGTTATTTCTTACGGTAAAGAAAAACCAATTGACCCGCACAATAACCCAGCAGCATGGGCTAAAAATCGTCGCGCTAACTTTGTCCCACTAAACGACTAAAAATCTAATTATGACCCGCCTCCTGACAACCGGTTTTGTAGCATTTTTGTTGTCAGGGTGCGTGGGGCCGGCACCTCGTGGTGCATACGTCTTAGCTAACACGGCAATCTTAGCCGCTAAGTCAGCTGAAGCGGCTCAATACGCTCCGACCTTGTACATCAAAGCCCAACAGTATTACGTTAAGGGTCAGCGGAATTTTAGTGACCGCGAGTATTCAGATGCTCGTAAGGATTTTACATTGGCCAGACAATATGCTGAAAAAGCGGAAGACTATACGATGTTAAAAAAATCTGAGGACGGTGACGCGAATTAGGTGCCCTCTGGCAAACGATATTTTCTTATGAGCGAGCGAGGCGAGAAATGAAGAGTATCTACAAAATGGCAGTAGTGATCATGTTGTCCGGGTTACTATCCGGATGTTTGGTCACTCGTGGCGAGATTCGTCAAGCGGTGGCGCCGGTTCCGCCGACCAATCAGCAAATTCAACAAGCTAACGAAGTTAATCAAATGGACCAAATTGACTCAGAAATTCGCCATCTTCGCGGACGGGTCGGAGATCTTGAAAACAGCGTAAATACAATGCAAACAAACCATGCGAGTGATTTATCGACTCTTGACTCACGAGTAACGACAATCGAAGGCAACGATAAAGTCTATGAAAGCGAACTCACAAAACTCGATACCGAATACATGCAGCTTCAACAAGAAATCGAAGCTTTGCGGACAAGCTATGACAAGCTCAGCAAGCAAAGACGATTTGAACCAAGGCGGCCCAACTTAAATGTTATTGTAGAGGCGCGACAGAGTTTCGCTGAAAAAAAATGGCAACAAGCTATCGTTGAATTTCAAAAGTACCGGCAGATTTATCCGCACGGCCTGCATTACGCCGAAGCGACCTATAAAATCGGCTTTTCATTCTCTAAACTGGGGATGAAGTCGGACGCAAAAACATTTTACGCTGAAGTCGCACAAAAATATCCCAAAACATTGTGGGGCAAACGGGCAGCTGAAAAATTAAAAGCGCTTAAATGATGGATTCCAGATTCGAACACGTACTGGCAATTGAAACAAGCTGTGATGATACTTCAATTGCGATAGTTCGATCTGACGGTTATGTCGTTAGTTGTCTGACCGCTAATCAGGATTTAGTTCATCAACCGTTCGGCGGCGTTGTACCTGAAATCGCCAGCCGCAATCACACGCTCCAGATTCTTCCGCTGCTAGACGAAGTTTTAAAAAAGACAAATTGGTCTTGGCAACAGATCGATGGAATTGCCGTGACGAATCGGCCCGGCCTCATTGGCTCTTTACTCGTTGGGGTGGTCACGGCGAAAACTCTTGCGCTCATTTACAGCAAACCATTTGTCGGCATTAATCACCAAGAAGCGCACCTCATTGCGCCATTTTTGTTTGACCAAGAAACTGGGCAAAGCGGTGTTCAATTTCCGTATTTGGCACTTACCGTGAGCGGCGGCCATACTCAACTGTTCGACGTGCGAGGCATAGGTGAATATCAAATGCTGGGCAGAACCGTAGACGACGCCGCCGGCGAAGCGCTTGATAAATTCGGTAAAGTTCTGGGTTTGGGATTTCCGGGCGGCGCAAAGGTTGACGCTATGGCAAAACTTGGCGATTCTTCGCGCTATGACTTTCCGATAACAATGAAAGACTCGCAAAACTTGAATTTTAGTTTTTCTGGCCTGAAGTCAGCTGCAGTTCGAATGGTTGAGTCGCTCAATAAAAGCGAATTAGAAAATGAAAAATACAATCTTTGCGCAAGCTTTCAAGAAGCGGTGGTTTCAAGTCTAATGTTGAAACTTGAGGCGGCGCAAAAGAGAACGGGTTATGAAAATATCGTGATCACGGGTGGAGTTTGCGCCAATTCCCGTCTTCGTGAGTTGGCCCTTAAATGGGCGCGCAAGAACGGTCTCAAACTTTTTATGCCGTCACTTAAATATTGTACTGATAATGCGGCTATGGTGGGTTTGATCGGGGCGTGGCGTTTACGTCGCGGCGAGCGATCCGATCAGCGTCTGGCGCCTTCGGCGTCGTCACTAAAAAATGATTTTTATTTGAATTTGAGCGGCTTGGATGAGCGACTCTAGATGAATGACAGTGGGGCGCACACAAAAAGTCTCAAAGAAAAATTGCTTGAGCGGATGCAAGAGTTGGAGCTGCGGCCCAAGCGGGCGCTGGGTCAAAACTTTTTGATCGACTCATATGTGGTTAGCCAAATTGTAAAGGCCGTGAATGCGTTACCGGTACTGCAAATCATCGAAATCGGCCCTGGGTTAGGCGCGTTGACCGACGAGCTTATTAAATTAGAAAAGGACCGTATCCTAATTGAATTTGACCGAAAATTTGCGGCCTATTGGCGGTCGCGCGGCGAAAATGTCATTGAAAATGATGCCCTCAAAATGGATTGGAGCGAACACTTAAAACAAGATGATCGGGCGTCAAAAATAAACAAGTCTGTACTTGTCAGTAACCTCCCATATCAGATCGCTTCGCGGATTGTTGTGGAAAGGTCTTTTGACGATTTCCCTATTCCGTTTATGGTACTCATGTTTCAAAGAGAGGTTGCGGATCGATTAGTGGCTTCGGCGCGTAGTGCCGATTACGGCCTGCTCTCAGTTATAGCGCAGGCTTATTGGACAATAGAAAAGGTAGTCGATGCGTCACCTGAATGTTTCTATCCGAAGCCGAATGTTTCAAGCCGAGTTTTAAAGTTTGCGCGTAAAAAAGAAGTGGCATCTGATCGAAAATTTTTAGCGTTTATCAAACAGGCCTTTCAATACCGACGAAAGCTTTTGGTCAAAAATTTAAAAAGCTACGAGGGGCAATTGAGGGGGTTGTTGACAGGGTTGGGTTTAAGTGAGACGGCTCGACCTGAGGAGCTTACGGTGGA
>JAJYHS010000232.1 GCA_021784635.1 bacterium | reverse complement strand
AAAAAATTTTAGGCGATGTGGGGCCATTAAACAATGAAAACAAAGTCCATTTTTGTGTGTCAAAATTGCGGCGCCGAACGGCCCAAGTGGGAGGGTCAATGTCGCGACTGCGGCGCATGGAATTCATTAGTCGAAGAAACTGTCACAAATGCTCCCAAAGGAGCGAGATCGTGGTCCGTTGGTTCGTCTGCTGGCAATACTTCAGACACCCGTATCGCCGCTTTGCAGCTGGACTCCGTCATTGAAATTAAAGACTCCCGACGATGGTCAACCGGCATGAAAGAACTGGACCGTGTTTTAGGGAGCGGACTCGTACCCGGAAGTTATGTGTTACTCGGCGGCGATCCAGGAATTGGCAAAAGCACGCTGCTTATGCAAATGGCCGGACAATTGGCGCGCGAAGACCGGCGTGTTTTGTACGTTTCGGGCGAAGAAAGTGTGGAGCAAACCGCGCTGCGCGCGCAACGCCTGGGAGTTCGCACTGCGCAGGTTAAAGTTGCGAGCGAAAGCCGTTTAACTAATATTTTGAATTTGGTGGACAAAGAAAAACCGAACGTGTTGATTGTCGATTCGATTCAAACGATTTATGTGGAAGAAATTCCATCGGCGCCTGGTACAGTCTCACAAGTGCGCGAATGCGCAGGCCGTTTAATGGCTGTGGCGAAAAGTCAAAACGTTGCGGTTTTTTTGGTCGGACACATCACAAAAGACGGCTCAATCGCCGGCCCGAAAACCCTCGAACATATGGTCGATACGGTTCTGTCTTTTGAGGGCGATGCAAACTATCAATACCGGCTTTTGCGCGCGCAAAAAAATCGTTTTGGCCCGACAAATGAGCTTGGCGTTTTTCAAATGGCAAGCGAAGGACTTATCGAAGTTGAAAATCCCTCCGAAATGTTTTTGGCCGAACGTGGTAAAAGTCTAATCGGCTCAACTGTTTTTGCGGCAATCGAAGGTTCGAGACCTCTTCTGTGCGAAGTGCAAGCTCTCACCTCTTCAACTTACATGGCGACCCCACGGCGGACAGCGATCGGTGTCGACGTCAACCGCGTTCACCTGCTTGCCGCCGTACTTGATAAACACCTCGACCGCGATTTTTCTCGTAACGACGTATTCGTCAACGTCGTAGGAGGGCTACGACTCACTGAACCGGCCGCAGACCTCGCGATTGCCGCGGCGATGCTTTCAACGTTAGGTTCAAAGCCACTCCCCGCGAATACGGCGCTATTTGGAGAAATCGGCCTGACCGGCGAAGTGCGGGCCGTCACCTTCGCTGCCGAACGTTTGCGCGAAGCCGAAAAATTGGGTTTTCAATCGGTGATTCTGCCGAAAAACTGCGAGCGCTTAATTAAAGCAAATCACGCAAAAACGCTCACAACTAAAATGAATTTACGTTTTATCCGGCACGTGGACGAGCTAGTGAATTAATACGCCACCTCGAATTCAAGCCAAGCTCACGATAAGGCCCTAATTCCGCATATAAGAAAATGTTTGAGCATTGTGGCCGAATCACGAAAAAATTTCTCGAAAGCAAAAACCTGCGGCACAATTTATTGTTTAACAGTAGCCACCTATAGATTGTTTATGCCATAAATCTGTTCGGGTTACCATATTGCCAATACGGTGTTGGCTATGGTTTTGGGGTCGACGTTTCGCGAGCGTTCGGCCTTTTTTTTTTGGGGAGTTGGGGCCGCGCCGGCAGCAGTTACAAGGCCCCACGCGCCCGATCAATTGCGCGGTGCCATTGATCAACTCGCTTTGCCTGCTCTTTTTTCAACATTTTCGGTTCAAAACGCTGATCGAGATGCCATGCTGATTTTAAATCGTTTTTGTTCTTCCACAAACCAACGCCGAGGCCAGCAAGAAAGGCGGCGCCAATGGCTGTCGTTTCGATCATGCGCGGCCGTTCAATCGCCTGCCCCAAATAATCGGCTTGCAACTGCATCAATAAATTATTGGCGGTCGCCCCGCCATCGACTCGCAATGAGCGCAGTTTGTGACCTAAATCTTTTTGCATCGCACGCAAAATGTCGAGGTTTTGCATGGCCATGGCGTCGAGAGTGGCCCGCGCAAGATGAGCGCTCGTCGAACCGCGCGTAAGACCAGTAATAATTCCTCGCGCTTCGGGGTCCCAATATGGAGCACCGAGCCCCGTGAGAGCCGGTACAAAATCCACCCCAGCCGAATCCGAAACTTGGCGCGCAAGATCTTCGATTTCCGAGCTGCGGGTGATGAGTTTTAATCCGTCGCGAAGCCATTGTACGGCGGCTCCGCAGATAAACGCCCCACCCTCAAGCGCATAAGTCATTTTTGTTTCGCCTTGCAGGCGCCAAGCGATCGTCGTGAGAATGCCCGACTTCGACGCGACTCGTTTCGCGCCGGTATTCATGAGCAAAAAACTGCCTGTTCCAAACGTGCATTTCGCGTCGCCGCTGCCAAAACAAGTCTGGCCAAAAAGCGCCGCCTGTTGATCTCCAGCCATTCCCGCGATCGGAATGCCGTCAGGTAAACCGGGGACCGATTTGGTTTTGGCAATCTCGCCGGATGAATTCACAATTTCAGGTAGCAACGCACGCGGCACGCCGCCAAAAAGTTTCAAAAGTTCGTCGTCCCATTCACCGGTTTCAATATTCATGAGTTGCGTGCGAGACGCATTTGAAACATCGGTTACGTGTTTTTTGCCGCCTGACAAACGCCAAACCAAAAACGAATCGATCGTGCCGGCGGCAAGCTCGCCTCGTCGTGCACGCGCCTCTGCACCATCGACGTTTTTAAGAAGCCAACGGATTTTACTCGCAGAAAAATACGGATCGATAACGAGACCTGTTTTTTTCGCGATTTTTCTAGCTTGACCGGCCTTTTTTAGCTTTTCACAAAAATCAGTGGTGCGCCGGCATTGCCAAACAATGGCATTATGAACCGGTCGATTCGTTTCACGACTCCATATCGTTACGGTTTCGCGCTGATTGGTAATACCGATCGCGGCAATATCATGCGGATTGACCCCCGCTTTCGCTATAACGAGACCGATCGTCTCAGTAACAGATTGCCAAATGTCTTCGGGATCGTGTTCAACCCACCCCGGCTTTGGAAATATCTGCGGAAACTCTTTATTCACCTTGGCGACCGCAAAACCACCGTGATCGATTAACATCGACGTCGTGCCGGTTGTACCTTGGTCGATCGCTAGGATATATTGGGACATAATGGACTCCGTTGAAAAACTCGTATTTCAGAAAATGCCGCGCTTTCTACTCGAAATTATGCGGAAATACTTTCGCGTGCAAGTAGAGGGGCTAGAGCATTTGCCCCGAACGGGTCCGTTCATCGTCGCGCCCAACCATTCTGGTTTTTCGGGTCTCGATGCCATGATTTTGATGCACGAAATTCACCGCTCGACGGGGCGACTCCCGAAAGTTCTCGCGCACCGCTTTTGGTTTCTGACCAAAGCGACGGCCGTGCCGGCTAAGCGGCTCGGTTTCGTTCAAGCTTCGATGTCGAACGGCGTTCGGGAACTTAAGAAAAATCATATCATCATCATCTTCCCCGAAGGCGAACAAGGCAACTTTAAACCGACCAGCCGAGCCTATCAACTCCAAGAGTTTAAACGCGGCTTTGTGCGTATGGCCGTACAAACCGGCGCACCAATTATTCCAACTATGATCATTGGTGCCGAAGAAACGAGCATTAACCTGGATCAGCTCAAACTACCGCGAGTTTTAAAAGGAGCTATATTGCCCCTCCCGCTCAACTTGCTGCCGCTCCCCGCAAAATGGAAGATTAAATTTTTGCCGCCAATTGTACTACCCTACAAGGTAGAATCGGCACGCGACAATGATCTCATGCACGAGATCGCCGAAGATATTCAGGACCAAGTACAAGACCACCTGCGCGCCGAGGTGCGCGCGCGCAAATCTATTTTTCGATAATATCGTGACCTATAACCCGCACGATTTTTTGCCATCTATCTATGACAAAACCTGGATTGCTGGGATTACGAGATACCATAGTGTTCGCGATCAAAATGTAAATTCCAAGCCCTACAAGCAAAAGTAGAACATATTCCACCGCAATTTGACCCGATTGACTGAGCCGCCTCGGACGTTCGCTTTTGACATTCGCCCCTCGCATGTCTACAGTCGCGCGCATGAAACGTGTTCTCACCATCATGAAAATTTCAGCAACTTTGCTCATCGTTCTTATTCTCGGTCTTTTATACTACAGTTCTAAAAAAGAAACCGCACAGCTTCATATGGTTATCAGGACGAACATCCCGAACGCGAGCCCGCCTTCAATGCGACATAAAGCTCTTGATATACCTCTGCCCATTGTTGGCCCGCATGGTCACGTACACGAAATAAAAACCACAAAATGGCTCGGTAAAGTAGTTCATTTGGTTTTTTGGGCGCAGTGGTGCGAACCGTGCCGGATCGAGTTACCTGTGCTTGAAAAGGAGCAAGTTGAACATCGAAAAGACGTCCAAGTCGTCCTCATTGACGTCGACTCCCACGCCTCGGGCCGGATTGCCGCTGCCGAGCTTGCAAAACAAGAAGCTCCTGATATTCCGCTCGCCTTTGATAAAAGTGGAAGGCTTGAAATCACCTACAATATTCACGCCCTCCCCCTTCATGTGCTCATTGATCGCAAAGGTCGAATTGTAACGATGTTCACAAGCACAATTTATCATCGCCCGCAGTTTGAGCGGTTGCTTGATGAGCTCATTAGTGAAAAATAGTGACTAAAATTAAATCAAATTTCAGCATCTGACGCCGAAACCAATTCCGTTTCATCGGCAATTTCGGCGACGATTTTATCCGATTGTTCCGCCAAAACGCGCGCGATCGATTCAATGTGCGAATAAACGCGGTCCACATCGGCGTCCGTCAACGGTCCACGCACGCCGATCACATAATCAACCCCGAGCCGATCCACTCGCACCGATTCAGAATTTACCGTGTCGCTAAATGACATCGAAAATGCTTCGGCGGAGGGGTAAAGCATGACAAAAATATTCACGCCGGTGCGCCTAAATTTCTCGCGAATTTTTGCGTACAATTCTTGTAGCCTCTGTTGCGCGACAAAATATATTTTGAGCGCTTGAGGCTCTTGAAACTGCGCAAAGTAGATGCGAAGCGGTCCATCAAAGATGGCGGCATTAAACGCGGGTGAATAAAATCGTGATTGAGCAAGAAAAGAAATTTGCGGTCGCATGTTGGGCTCCTAGTTATTGAACGACGATGCCGTGAAACAATGAAGTCTCCCCACAGCCATAGCCTAGAAAACCTTTTTCACAGTTTGCAACAAAAATCTTTTAGCGGGCTAGAACCGTATTGGTTTGCCCTTACAATATGTCTGTTTAACGGGATGGTATCCCACTTCGTAAAATAAACGGCGCCAATTTTCGTTTAAAACAACGAAGTCAGCGCTGAAATCTGACATTAGAGCCCCGATTTGATGATGAAGACCCAGCGCGCGAGCCGCATTGTAGGTCCAAGCCGATAAAACTTCGGGTTGAGACATGCGCATTTCAAGTCGCGCCAGCACGCCGATGAGCGAAAGATCGAGCGTGGGTGACGTCCCAGGATTATAATCAGTCGCCAAAGCAACCCGAGCCCCAGCATCGATAAGCATACGCGCCGAAGGGTATTTCATCTTTAAATAAAAGTCGCTGGAGGGCAACAGTACGCTCACGGCGTCCGATTGTGCCAAATCTTGGACGTCGGCATTCGAGATTTGTACACAGTGATCCACAGACTGCGCGCCGAGCTTAGCCA
>JAJYHS010000196.1 GCA_021784635.1 bacterium | reverse complement strand
GGGAGATGGGATCGTCGCGGCACT
Source organism: bacterium (assembly GCA_021784635.1). Lineage (GTDB taxonomy): Bacteria > Bdellovibrionota > Bdellovibrionia > Bdellovibrionales > UBA1609 > RBG-16-40-8. The sequence goes on along the minus strand of JAJYHS010000196.1, from coordinate 5,757 downwards.
GGATGTGTTATCAGTCATGCGGTCAACCGGGCGCAAATTGAGTGACCTCAGCAACGTAATGATGGATGTGCCGCAAGTTTTGGTTAACGCGCGCGTGAAATCGCGTGCCGAGTTGAAGGAGATCCCAGGGTATGAAGAATTGATTGCCAAGGTACGCGACCGATTAAAAGGGCGCGGGCGCGTGTTTGTGAGATTTTCAGGTACAGAACCCGTTGCGCGTGTACTTGTTGAGGGGCCGGATAAACGATTGATTTCAACTTTTGCCGAAGAAATTGCGAATCTAATTCAGTCGCACTTGGGCCGGTAGCACTCTATGCGCCTGGCAACTGTGGAGCAATGTCGGACTCTCGATAATTTATCTGTTCGCACCTACGGACTTGCTCAAGATACTTTAATGGAAGCTGCCGGCATCATGGCGGCCCGTGAGTTACAACAAAATTTTTATCCGGAATTGAGCCGCGGGATGACCGTCATTGTTTGTGGTCCCGGAAATAACGGGGCCGATGGTCTCGTGGTTGCACGACATTTACATTCCACGGGGTTTCGCGATTTATTGGTGGTAACCGTTGCGCCAAAAGATAAACGCTCGACTTTGTTTCGTTTACAATACGAACGCGCGCGTAAGCACGGCATTCACTTCGATTCGTCGCTTGAAGCACTTTCGAATGCCGAGTTAATCGTCGACGGACTATTTGGAATCGGATTAAATAAAAAACCAGCCGGAGCCTTTCAAAAAGCCATTGAGAAAATCAACGCGTGCAAAGTGCCGGTTGTGAGCCTGGATACTCCGTCGGGACTTCAATGTGACAGCGGTATAACTGCTGGAGTGGCCATTCAAGCGCACACAACGTTAACGTTTGGACTCGCCAAGCCCGGATTTTTTATCGCCGACGGCCCTGCGTGTGTCGGCAAATTGCGGGTTTTACCGATCGGCTATGCCTATGAGTGTGTGCGAAAGACCGCGACGACGCATTTTTTGTTCAACGAAAAACTCGCGCGCAGATATTTGCCGGAACGTAAAGACCGAACGAACAAAGGGGATTATGGCCGGCTCGTCGTGATGGCCGGCAGTCGATCCACGTGGGGCGCCGGAATATTGACCGCACAATCGGCCTATCGCATGGGTGCTGGTTACGTTATTTGGGCCGGTCATGATTTACCGATTCAAGAACTGGAACAAACACCAGAAGTTTTAACTGCGAACCTCGATGATGAGCGTATTTGGGCTGAAAATGTGACGGCTTATGCGGTTGGGCCGGGACTTGGCGTAACCGATGAAACACTCAAAATTATTTATAAGCTTCGCAAGGCAAAGGCGAGGCACGTTGTGCTTGATGCCGATGCGATCACGGTTTGCGCGCGAGCCGCAGAAAACGAGCGGCGTTCTTCGAATGAGCGAATTTTTCCGTTGCCTGAATCGTGGGTGATCACACCCCATCCGGGAGAATTGGCTAGAATTTTGAAGATTTCTTCGAACGAAATTGAAAACGACCGGTATGCGGCCGCCGCAAAGGCCGCGAGAGTTACGGGATGCCATGTGCTCCTAAAGGGCTACCGTTCGATTTTGGCCTATAAGGATCGCTGTTTAGTCATTGGAGCTGGTAACGCAGCCTTGGCGAAAGCAGGTTCAGGCGATGTGCTGACCGGCATGATCGGTGGACTATTAGCGCAGGGGCTTGAAACCGTTCAAGCAACGGCTACTGCAGCTTATATTCATGGTCGGCTGGCTGATGAATGGGTGCGGGCCGGCCGTGACAAACGCACGCTCAATGCAAGCGATCTGAAAGACTCATTAGGCCAGCTCGTTGCGCAAGTGGCTCGCTCCTCGATTTTTTGATGAATTTTTTCAAATCGTCGTAATCGAGTTGATTTCTCCATCTCGCCGGTGATACGCCTCGTCATCGGGGATGATTCATAAGAAATCTAATCCATATGGTTAAACAAAAGCTCATTGTGTTGTCGGTATTATTCGCACCGCTTGTGGCCCACGCCGGAGCTTTTCAATCTTTTTATCAAACACAACGAGTGCAAAGGTTGGCTGAATTGCGGGCAAGGCCGGCGTATGCCCGGGCTCGGGCTCTCTGCTCGGAGATCCCCGGTGGGCCAGAAAACTGGGTATACATTAAGGCTTCAATGGAACAGGTCAGCGCTTTAATGGGTCTACATGCAGAGGCGCAGTGGCAAAAACTCATGCACAGGCGTTACTACGTGTCGCCGTTACTCGCTTCGGATTTGCAAAGTGATGCGTTTCGTTTGGGCCTAGAAGATTGCGGTCTTGGAGTCCACGGGCAAGACCGGGTTGTCATCAGTGTTATTGCCGACGACTTGCTCGGCAAGATGTTATTCATGGTTCCGTTTGCGAAGATGTCCGAGTACGGCGGAATCGGTTTGAAAATGTTTGCGGATTGGTTGGTACGAATGGGAACACCGGCAAAAATCTTGACGCTCTTTTTTGCACCGGCAATAACGGGCATGGCGTATCAACATTTTTTCGGCGATCACGCAGTTACCAAAAACGGTGTGACGGCCAATAACCTCAATCGAGCCTTGCAAATGGGTCGGCTGAGCCGAGATAAGTATCAAGCTCTAAACGAGTTGCTCATTTATTGCGAAGACGAACGAGCGCGGACAACCGATCGAAAAAAGATCGCTCAATTCAATCAATGCATTGCGTGGATTCAGCGCAATCTCAATTCACCAAAAGGAGTAAACTGATAAATGAAAAATTTTATTGTGTGCATTTTGGCGCTAATTTTGGGAGGTATTTCATTTTCTCAAGGAGCAATGGCAGACAGTTTGGCGACGGTGCCTTTTCGCGCTCCTGTACAAGTGTTGTGTTCGCCGACACAGCCGCCTAAGAATCAGGTCGAGTGTCTCATGACCAAGTGGCAGGCGCAGATTTCGGCGGATCAGGAAGTCATCAGCGAGATCAATTCACAAATTACGGCTGGGCAGTCTAATCTTCAGAATGAACGGAATTTGTCGAAAAAACTGCTGCCGGCAGGTATTGGTGCAACAATAATCGGCGCCGGTCTTATCGTGCTTGCAGTGCGAAATGCGCCGGAGACTCTCGTTGCCCGGATTTTTGAGGGCCTAGGTGGCTCTCTAGCCCTGGCGACTGGTGGCGCCGCTTTAGCAGGTGATGCTGGCGAACACTTTTTTGTGATTCCGAAAACGAAGAAGAACATCGCGATTCTTCAGCGAGAGGTGAGCCTAAGGCGGCAAGAACTGTTGGTTCTTCAAGCACAATTGAATTACGCGAAGTCCATGCTGAAGAGGTTTTGAGGGCCAATTAAGGCTTGTGGCTGGGCTTATACACGAGTAGGATTTTTTGAAATTTCAAAAGGCGACACTGTAAAAGGAGCCACATATGGGACCCATTAGCGAATTCATTGAGCGACACTATCGTCACTTTAATTCTGCTACTCTAAAAGACGCAGCAGAAGCCTACCGGCGCCATGTTGAATCGGGTGGCAAAATGATGGTCACCATGGGCGGCGCCATGAGCACGGCCGAACTCGGACAATCGTTAGCCGAGATGATCCGCCAAGACAAAGTTCACGCCATTACGTGTACGGGAGCCAATCTCGAAGAAGACGTATTTAATTTAGTCGCGCATGAATACTACGTAAGAGTGCCAAATTATCGCGACCTTACGCCTGCGGATGAAAAGAAACTCCTCGATCGACATCTCAATCGCGTGACCGATACCTGCATCCCCGAAGAAGAAGCCATTCGCCGAATTGAAAAAGTCGTACTTGCCAAGTGGCAAAAGGCGACAAATGAGAACAAAGAATATTTTCCGCACCAGTATCTTTATCAGATTTTGAACGAAGGACTGTTGAAAGAGCACTATCAAATTGATTCTAAAAATTCGTGGCTTTTGGCAGCCGCTGAAAAAAATCTCCCAATATTTGTGCCGGGCTGGGAAGACTCAACTCTCGGTAACATCTTTGCCGGTCACGTAATCAGAGGTGAGGTCAACCGTCACGCGGTGAAAACCGGGATTGATTACATGGTCGCGCTGGCCGATTGGTACCAAAATACAAAAACGCCAAAAGGCATTGGGTTTTTTCAAATTGCCGGCGGAATATCCGGAGACTTTCCGATCTGCGTTGTCCCTATGCTTGAGCAAGATTTGGGCAAGAAAACTCCGAAGTGGGCTTATTTTTGTCAAATAAGCGATTCGACAACAAGTTACGGCTCTTATTCGGGGGCGGTTCCAAACGAAAAAATCACTTGGGGTAAGCTCGACATCACAACGCCAAAATTCATTGTTGAGTCGGATGCGACCATCGTTGCGCCACTTATGTTCGCCTATATCTTGGGATGGTAATGCAAATCAGTTTCGTAAGACGTCTCGTACATGTTATTGGTGCTGAGTGGTTTTAGAAGCAATTATTATCACCTCAGTCATGTTCGTGCTTGCCGCGGTGCCGATTTGTTGGCCGCGAGCACGCCAGTACAACAGTTCGCTCTTACTTTTTGGTACGGGTTCACTTGTCGGGATTTGCGCATTTGATTTGCTCCCCGATTTTTACAAAATGGGCGGGCTTAAAGGACTGCCATTAATGGTCGCCGCAGCGTTGGTTTTTTCGATTGCGCATTTGTTTCAAGGGCATGACCATGCGCATTCGCACGAGCATGATTTTGCGGATGAGCATACCCATTCGCATGCTTTACGATCACCATATATTTTTCTCGTTGCGATCACGGTGCACTGTTTTACGAGTGGGCTTTTGCTCGGAGTATCGGATCAATTTTCAAAACATTTAGCGGATTCAGTATTTGCCGCGCTGTTCATCCATAAAATCTACGAATCTTTCGCGGTTTCAGTGTTATTGGTGAGCTATAAACGTCGCACATTGTGGACGGTTTCGATGTTGTCGCTGTATTTGCTTTCATTTCCGGCAGGAGCAGCTGTGGCCAAATACTATGGTCAAGTTAATCATGAGCTGCTGTTGATTATTACGGGCATTGCAATCGGCAGCCTGATCGGCTGCCTCATTTTTGATTTTATTGTACCGAGTTTTCAGCAGATTCGCCAAAACCGGCGTCAGCTTATTTGGCTAATCGCCGGTCTACTCGTAACGGCCGTACTTATTTAGTTTGTGGCGCTGCTTTTAGACTTAGCGCCAGAATTTTTGGCCAATTCGCGGTCAATGATTTTTTTGAAAGTATCAAAGGGATAAGCGCCGCGAACCGAAACGCCGGTAGCCGACGCAATGCGATCTTTAACGACTGTAGAATTTAGATCTTTTTTCAACAAAGCCATGTTCGCGCCTGCAATTCGGGCGGCGTGATCGAGAAATTTGGGGCCTTCTTGAAGAAAAGTATCACGATGCGAGAACACATAATTATAGTACTTGTAGGCGGCAGCCTTATTTTGAAGCGAAATTGCCACGTAGTGTTTAGCAGCTGCCATTGCATAAGGGTGAAGGTTCACGAGCGGAAAGTTTTTGTAGAGGAAACGAATTTTACCCGGATACGCTTTTAAAACATTTTTCATTGTAAAATACGCGCGATCGCAAAACGGGCACTGAAAGTCGCTGTATTCAACGATTGTTATGGGAGCATTTTTGGGTCCCCAATAAGCGTAATCTTTCGGCAATGTGGGTTTAAGAGGATGTTTAAATTCATCTTCTTGTTGTTTTTTAGCTTGTTGTTCAGCCTGCTGTTCAGCTTTTTGTTGACTGTTAAACGCGGCTTGTTGAATTGCGTTTATGAATTTTGTCGGGTGCTTTTTGATTAAATTCG
>JAJYHS010000229.1 GCA_021784635.1 bacterium | reverse complement strand
GGTACAACAGTGCTCCGCCGAGACGCGGCTCTTTGGCGCAAAAGTAAGTCCAGATGTCGTTCGCTCAAACCTTTTGGAGAGGCTTAGTTCACTCCAGCGGATTGTGCCGCTATTAAGCAGTGTCTTCCCGACAACTATTCATATTCAAGAGCGGATCAAGCACCAGCTTCTTATTACGCCAGGGCGAATTGACATCAGCTCCGATGTTCTTATGAAACCAAAAATTTTGGAACGGGCCGTACTATTTGCGCAATTTCCAACCGATTCTGATTTTTCGGCAGCGGTAAAAAGCGAATTTCTCTTAGACGAAAACCTCTGGGGAGTGAATGATCATTCGAATGGCTCAAGTGACTCGTGGATTGCAAATCTGAAAGGGCTTGGAAATTATTGTCGTTCCCGTCACGTGATTGTGGCGCATCAGACCTATTGTGACATTCATAACGAATACGGCGATAGCTTCATTGTGGATCAAAAACTCGGACCAACGAGTTGGGGCCTCGTGCCGGTGTTTGTGAGAAGTCTAGAAAAGGCCTACGCGGCTCTGGGGATTAGGCAGAAAGAGCGGTTTTTAAAAAATCTCATTTTTTTGGATGAGCCGAGCATCAATTCGATCGATTCGTTAAAAAACCCAAAATCGCTGGCAAGAGCGAATTCAGATTTTGTAAGTATCGTGAATAACTGGTTGATGCCGCTGATGTTAAATAAAAGCGCAAGACAAGCTGCGCTGCGAGCGGTGTCGATACCAAAGCGCGATCCGATTCGATATATGGTCATTGATCGCTCTTCGCGGGACGTGTTCCCGATCGAAAAAATTGAAATGGGCGAATGGCCGAGCCCGCATATTCTAACGTTCGTTGAATATGGGATCAGGCAATACGTGCTATCAAGCGATGTCACTCACGAGTTTAACCGCGCGAAATTATTTAAGCGGCATCAGGTCAACCGAGTGATTTACGTTTCGTGCCGAATTCCATCTGTTAATAATCTTGTACAATTCGGCGGTGGAGTGAAACGCGTTTTATTTGTTCGCGAATGTTCGCCTCGGGATGTGAACTGGCCGCAAGCGTTAACATTAGGGTTGCGCCGGTATTTGAGCTTGCATCCAGGCGAAGAATTTATGGAGTTTAATTTGTCGTCGCTTAGGCTCGCTCGACACTTAGAAGGCCCGCTTGAGAATCCGGACCGGCTTTCAAGTTGGGGGCGATGGCTCAAATGGCAAAGCGTCGTAACAGACGAAACGGAGCCGACGGCGCTTCGCCCTCTTGCCGTGATTGACGGCGTACGTCGGTTTCGGATGTACTAAATCCCATGCTTCACGTTTAGCGGTTCATTTTTCGTATTTACGTAAACCAATCGCGGGTTATGGGCCGCAGCCTCTTCAGAAGAATAATCGGCGTAGGCACAAATGATCACGGTGTCACCTTTTTGAACTTTTCTGGCAGCAGCGCCGTTTAAACAAATACCACCTGGCGCCCCGTAAATGACGTAAGTTGAAAACCGTTCGCCGTTATTGCAGTTATATATATCGACCTGCTCGAACGGCAAGAGACCGGCCAAATCGCAAAGTTTCGGGTCGATAGAAATAGACCCCTCATAATTGAGATCGGCATCAGTGACGGTTGCGCGATGAATTTTACATTTTAACATTTTGTTGATCATGAGTTTCTCCTGCTTGTTTTTTTACCGTCCGCTTTGTTGGCAATAGGTTAAGCTGAAGCGCCAAGTGGATTCCCTGAAGTACAAGATCGGGAATTTCAACGTCAAACACTTGAGCAGTATCAAAAACGCTTGCAAACCCTCCCGTACCGATGACGCGAACGGCAGCTTGATCGCCAAAAGCCTCACGGCGCAAGCGCGTAGTTATTTCGCGAATTGCACCGATAGCTCCAAAATAAAGTCCGGACTGAATACCTTCGACCGTTGAGCGCCCCAGTGCTTCAGCGGGTTTTAAGATTTCAACGGCCGGCAGTTTTGAAGTATTCGACACAAGGGCCCGCATCGAAATACGAATACCGGGCATAATGGCGCCACCCAAAAATTCGTGTTTGGCATTAATCGTACAAAAAGTCGTAGCCGTGCCCATGTCAATGATAATCAAATTTTCATTCGGGAACAGTTGAACTGCGGCGACGGCGTTAGCGATACGATCAGAGCCAAGTTCAAGTGGGTTGCGATACCGGATATTTAGCCCGGTTTTTACGCCCGCCTGTAAAATAAATGGTTCTTGTTTATTAAAATACTTGCGGCAAGCATTTCGCAATGAATGTAGAAGCTCGGGCACAACAGTGCATACGCCGATTCGGGCTATTTGATCGGGGTCGATATCATTTTCGCGAAGAACGGAACGCAAAAATACACCGATTTCATCTGAGCTGCTGGCGGATTTAGACGAACGACGGAATTGAAAAAGAAGTTCATTCTTGTCAAAAACGCCGCCATAAATTTGGCTGTTGCCGATATCGAGACACAAAATCATGTTTGCACCTCATTTTGTCGGCGGGGCGAATCGCCTTCGATAAGCGACATGAGAATTTTAGCCAAATCAAAAGTACCTTTTACCGCAAGCGGCGGCTGGCCTTTTGAATAAATCGTAAACTCGCGGCGATGGCTTGCTTGTTCAGAGTCGCTGAGATCATTATGGACCACAAAATCCACTCCCGGAGAATTGAGGAGCTTAAGAGAAGCTTGTTCCCGGTCTTGATGATTTGCCGATTTAGTAAGCTTAAAGGCGATCACTTTGAGCTTTAAATCGCGCGCGTATTCTTTAAGAAGGTTCACGATTTTAGGGTTACGTTTGAGCTGTAAAACCATTCGGTTATCAGATGACAGTTTAACTTCGGCGGAAGGCGAAAACGTTTTTTCGCCGACCCCGATGGCTTCGACTGAGAAGTCGCTGACCGCAGCGACGTGAATAACCGCTTGATGGGGGCGCGCACGAAGTCGCTCGCGGAGGCTTTCATTTAAGTCGGCATGCGTTTCAAATTGTGAAACTATCGGTGCATTGACCGGAGTGACGGAACTACGAGCCGCAATGGCCGCCACGTCAAAACCGCTTTCATAAAACAAGTCGGCAAGCTCGGCGCCAGTTTGCCCGGTGCTAGTATTAGTGATGGCGCGAACACCGTCAATTACCTCACGCGTCCCGCCGAAGGTTATGAGTACTGAAATGTTCTTCGCAACGCGAAGGGCGTTCGTTATATGTCGTTCGATTTTTTCTGGCTCGGCCATACGGCCGACGCCAATTTCGCCACAGGCGAGTAAACCTTCATCCGGTTCGATGAGTGTAGCGCCGTACGATTTGAGAAGACGCACATTTTCTTGCGTAGCCGGATGGGACCACATTTGAACATTCATCGCCGGGGCGATCAAAAAAGGTTTATTACGTTCGAAGGCAAGTGCCGTGGCGCTGAGTAAATCGTTTGCTTCGCCTCGCGCAAGTGACGTTAAATGCTGTGCTGAAAGCGGTGCAATGACGAAAATATCTGCCCACCGTGCAAGACGAATATGATCCATCATATTGCCGCGTTCAAAGAGGCTTGCGTTGACGGGCCGACCGGTAAGACCCTCAATTGTCGCTTCACCTAGAAATTTCAGTGCGCTCTGCGTGGCAATAACCTCCACTTCGTTTCCGTGCTTTATGAGTCGAGAAATAAGTTCGGCGCTTTTATAAGCGGCAATTGAGCCGGTAATGCCGATAAGTATTTTATTTGGTTTCACGGTGTGGCTCCTAGCGTTGTTGTAGCTGCGCCTTGTTCGACGTTATTTGTGGGGCTCACGTGAATTGAAACATTATCAATAAGCCGCACGCCTTCAAACCAGACGGCGGCCAATCTTCTCCCCCAGTGTTCTTCAACGTATTCCACCTGAAAACCAAGCCGCGATAGCTCACGCAGGGCAATTGCGGAACTATCCGCCGTTTTGAGAGTTTCAAAAAGTTTAGACGCGTAAACGCGACCAATTGCGGATAAACGTTCGTTTCGCGAGCTCATGGCAAGGCCCGAACTTTCGCGGACAATGGGGCAGGCGACAATTTCAGTTTCAATAAAAAAAGTGCTAGCCATACGCTTAATGAGCCGCATTTGTTGAAAATCCTTTTCGCCCATATAGCATCGATTCGCGCGTACAAGATTGAGAAGTTTCATGACAACGGTTAACACGCCATCGAAATGACCGGGGCGAAAAGCTCCGCAAAGAATTTTGCTTTCTTCGCACTCGCTGAGCCGAAAGCGATATTGATCTTCGTACATTTCGCTCTCGCTCGGGAGGAGCAAATAATCTACGTTATGGCCGTGCAAAAATTCGATATCGCGCGCGATGTCGCGCGGGTATTTAATTAAATCTTCGGCATTATTAAACTGTGTGGGGTTAACGAATATACTCGCTACGACGACGTTGTTTTCGCGTCGCGCCTGTTCAACAAGCGACAAATGACCGTTGTGAAGCGCGCCCATGGTCGGTATAAATCCGATCGTATTTTGTTTTGTGCGGGTACCCGAAATATCGAACTCGCGCCGCTCGCATTGCCAATTTTTGAGGCTTTCAAGTATTTTCATTCGTAGCTCTCTTTCAGCGAAGGGAATGCTCCCGAAGATACATCGCGAGCATAGGAGTTGAGAGCTTGGGTAAATATTTCGGCGCCAGCGCAATAGCTTCGAACGAACCGCGGGCGAAACTCCGTGTTGAGGCCCAAAAGATCTTGCCAGACTAGAACTTGTCCGTCGGTGTCGGGGCCGGCGCCAATGCCAATTGTGGGAATGCTTAAGTTTTGCGTGATTTGTCTCGCTAAGGCGCTCGGGACGCATTCGAGGACGATCGAAAACGCACCAGCCTCTTCAAGGGAGCGTGCGGCAGCGAGCAAGCGTTCGGCGTCACTTACTTCCCGCCCCTGTACGCGAAAGCCGCCGAGTTGATGAACGGATTGGGGAGTGAGCCCGATGTGACCCATCACAGGCACGCCAGACTCAACTAGATGACGGATAAAATCTTCGTTACCGACTGCACCCTCAAGCTTTACAGCGTGAGCGCCCGTTCGCATGAGCCGCTCAGCAGCCTCAACGTTTGCGCGTAGATCCTTTCGGTATGAAAGAAAAGGTAGATCAGCAACAACAAACTTTTTGGTTTTTTGAGCGTCGTTTAGACTCGACGCGGATTGCGCTTGCACGGCGCGCGCGACCGAAGCCGAATGAAGCTCCATCATTTCGATAGTGGCCGGCAACGTAGATGCAAAACCGTGCATGGTCATGGCGGCGCTGTCACCAACCAAAAGAACGTCAATATCGGTTCTGGCGGCGATACAAGCACTTGTGTAATCGTAGACAGTAACCATTGAAATTTTTTGCCCCGATTTTTTGCGTTTTTTAAAATCAAGTACGTTCATAGAAATTCCCCCCTCGACAGTTCACCGGTTGGTAGGCGTGGTTCGGCCTGTTCACTATCGGGCGAATTGGCTCGTTTGAAAAAATAGTTCACAAATGAGTAATAAAGAGACTGTTCAATGGTGCCCTGAAGGGCATCGAGGTGTTGAATGAGTGTTTTTGAGTCGCCTCTTTGTAAAGGGCCAGTAAGAACCGACTTCATCTGGTTTGCTTTTAATTCTAGAGCCAAGTTCTCACACGTGCGCTCGAGGTATGGCAAAAGCACTGAGCGCGGCAAACCGAGTTCGTGGTCAAATTTTCGAAAAGCGGTCTCCCAGAGAAGAGTAGTAAAATTGCCGGCCATCGTGCACAGCGCGTGGTAGTACGCCTTTTTTTCGCGCGCTAAAAAATAACAGGGGTTGGGCAGTCC
>JAJYHS010000052.1 GCA_021784635.1 bacterium | reverse complement strand
CAGTTTTGAAACGCCAAAATGATCCCCCCAGACGCGAGGATGATAATCCACATTTTTAAACTCGTCCGCTTCTTAGACATTGTGATCCGTCTTTCGCTCGTTAACCTTTGATATATAATAACGTACGGATGCCCAGTTGACGAAAAGATGATGCGTGGTCATCGACTAAAGGCTCGTTTTTTGGAAGGGTTAGATATCGCCGTTAAATTCCCGACAATTGCTAATATTAAAATTAAGCAAAACGCGAGCATCTCTTAACCCTTGCTATTTAAAGCGTGCCATGACCCGCTTCATGACAGATTTAATATTGGATCTGTTTATTTTCTTTGTTGAGGCCGGAATTTCTTCGATAATTTGACGTAAATGGGCGTCCATTTTTTCGCGTAATATCTCTGCTTTTAAATCTGCCGCACTGATTCGGCCAACGGATAATATCGCCTCACGAATTCTCATTATATATAGTGCGCGTCGTGTTTTGTCCTCATCTAATAACCCAACGATATCGTGGCCATCGGGTAACCCGACTTCCATATTGTTGTAACCCTCTGTACGGGTCATGTAATCATGTACGATTGCGAGTAATTCAGTATCGGGATAAGGCTGAGACTCTATAGCTCTGGTGACACTATCGAGAAATATCAACCGTTCGCGCAAAATTTGAACGGCTTCGATTCCAGCAATCCAGGCGAGAGTGTGAACATCGAGATCGTGCCAATGGGTATTGTAGTCACTTTTGCTCGAACGTCCGATTTGCGAATCCCGAGCGATCATGCGAACCCAATCGAGCATTTCGATTTTGCCGTTGGCTTCTTTAGAACTCAAACTGTCCTGAACGCGCCACTCTGCGAATAAGCGCTTAAGTCTGATATTAAAGCTTTTTTCGTCTGGATAAAAAATAATTCGATTTTTTTCATCGAGGGCAAACCCGAGTTGCCTGGCAATTTTGAAATGTTTTGCAAATTTATAAATGACAAAGCCGCTCGAGTAATCCGCTTGTTCATGTTCGGCGACTCTTTTTGCATACCGGGCCCGATTGATAAATCCAGATGTTTCGGGGTCTGGAATTTCATCGAGCCAAATATAATCAGTGTCAGAATATTTCGGGAGGGGAATATGTTTTAAATCTTCATCATATGTTTTTTGAACCTCAGGAGATTCAATAATCTCCCGGACATCAAAAGTATCAATCAGTGCATTTTCAAACATAAGCGTAATTTTGCCGCGTTCATGATCAATCGCGATCACTCGCGCTGTTTTACCCTGCATATTTTCATAACGATTAGATTGCAAATTACGGACTTGGCGCTTTCCTGTATAACTCAGCAATTCGCCCTTTTTAATCGTGTGCCCTTGAAATACCAATTTATCAAAATCATGAAGGTGTCTAGGATAAGGAGCACTGGCCAATATCGACGGGCAATCGCCGCTATCCGCCGCACTTGTTGCAATTGCGTACGTCGGTAAAGCAAAAGTTAAAATAGCAAAAATCGCCGTGAATAAATTCAGCATAATTGTGACAACGTCTTATCACAAAACGTGTCGTCAGCGACAAAATATCGAAATGAGGCGGCATAAATCGCATTGGTTTTGTAATTGATTTATGTGTGAGTTACGTGTTGTATCTGATAAGTTATATTATGTTACGTATGCGATTTATCTCATTTTGTAACTTTTTGGGCGCTTTTACGTATTGCAGATTGCGCTTGTTGTATCGAACCAACTGTTTTCAGAATTACCGCTTTAGAAGCTCCTTTGCATTAACCTTATCTAGTAAATTTAAAGTGTTATCTAATGATAATTATAGACATTTTTTGCTTAATGCTAAACCCGGATCGATTTTACAAAATAACAATCCGGGTATTGTGTCACGGCTCGGACTTCATAGTGTGCGCGCTAGCCATGTCGATTTGGGGGTATTCCCAGACCAGTATCAAGTCTGGACTAATGTCGGTCCGCTTGCCACGCTTGTCGAAGCTCACCTTGTGCTTGTTCAATATCATGAATGGCTGCCACACGATGCCCTTTGAAATCATGAGCTGCATGTTGAAGAACGCGCTTCGCTCGATTTAATATCATCATCGCCCGATGAATTTTGCGATGATTTTCACGATGTTTGGGCGCAGCAACGCTGCTCAATCCGAACAATAAAATACCGGCAACCAATGTCGTCTTTATTTTTGTTGATATCATATTTTGATCTCCCATTTTATTTGAGTTGCTCCAATCGAGTGTAATGAAAATTAAGTGATTGTAAATGTTAACAGTACCTCGACATAAGGCTGAGATAACCGTTAAAATCAATTTCCCTCTCCATTTACGGTTTTAACAAACTTGCATAAAGGTATTCGCGCAGAAATTCCGCCTGATTGCACTGAAGTGAGTATTTTGCAAGTATTGTAACCTTCACTGCGAAACTTGGCTTCGGCATATACGTAGATCGATTTCGAGACTTTGGGGGTTCGGCTCAGGAGCCAGGCATAACTGGTGGTTGGATCCCCTATGAGAGCGTACGAATAGTCTGGAGCTACGTCGAGTATCCAATAATCCCCGCCAAAAGCAAAAACCCAATAGCCGAAGATCTTCACAAACGTCACTTTGAGTTTCGAATTGGTTGTCGAATCCACAATTTCAGCACGCCCCAAGGCTGCTGACCGACGACCTTTTGCTGTTTCGCATGAATTGACAACTTTGATGCGCCCACTTTTAGACAAAGAGTACTCGGCCATCGTGTTACCCACGCACTGACGCTGAAAATATTGGGGGATGCTCGCCACCTCATACCATTTGCCTAAATATTTATTTAGGTTCACGTGTGCGGCAGTTGTCACGCTGGCATTTGCCATAATTCCAATTAAACCCGACAGCAATATTGTCATCTTTATTGTTTTCATTTTGTCCCCTCAATTTGTTTTTTAAATCTGTAGCCTAGGGCCCATGTTGTCGTACCGCAAAGAACGCATCCCCATAAAATGTCTGCAACCGCAAAAAACATTGGGTAGCCTTTCAAAATAGATAAATTCGTTAAATCAAAAATCCCATAGATAACCAGGCCAAGAGCTGCCCCTTGAAAAAACGCAACAATACCCGATTTAGCTATAATGGCTTTTGGGATCGAAAAATGAGCGACAGCAAAGGCCAGTAAGAAGTACGCCAATATTGTAGGCAGCACGAGCACTTGAAAATGACCGTTTTCAACGCGGCCGATGGATGACAACTGGTTTAGGTTGAATTTTTTCATAATGAGATCCAACCAAATGAAATCGAGAAAAAGTATCATCACGAGCGAAGCAAAAAAAGACTTTATCATTTCAGCTCACCTTTTTAATAATTCTAATAAAATTAGTTTTTGTATAGTTTTTTTGGTGCGATTTAAAGAGCGTTCATAGCGAACGTATAACTTACCAAAAGTCTTGTGTTAATGTATCAAGTTTGACGAGCTTTTCCAGGCAAGGAATCACCGATGGCGATTCCTCAAATAACCAGTTGGTATGCTTCGGGTAACATAGCCACCATATTATGGTTAGCGGCAGTACCTCAGCGGCGAAATTAAATTTGAACTTGAAAACGATTTTCGGTGCCCGCGTGAGTTTCTTCGCGATTCCATGACTTCCCCTTACTACAGAACAACTGTCCTGTCGAATTGGGGGCCATTCCAATTTCTTATTAGAGCCAGATGTTTAATAGATGATTTTTAGAAACAATTGTAGTATCAAGTGCCTCTAAAAAAGGGAATATATGATAAAGTCACTCATTGTTTTATTTATGGTCACAGTTTTCGCTGGAGCCGTGCATGCCGCCCAAGTCACTCCTGTCTTGAGGTGTTTGCCACCAGCAACTTCCACACTATTTGGGTTTCAAATCTCCAGTCTAAAACAATGTGTGAATTCACCAGAAGGGCCGATTTGTAATAACAACGTTGCATTTACGGCACTTCGGTTTGACCCGCAAACACAAACGTGGCAAGCCACGCAGTTCGTCGATATGGCTGCGTTTTTTCAAGTCAATAAGCAAAAACAGACCTTTGAATTTCATCAAGTTGGGAGCAAAAACTTTGCCGGAGAACACTGCGATGTGTCTGTTCATGGTCGCCATACCGTGATCAACTTAGATCTTGGTACTGGAGACCAATATGGAATGCTCAACACCCATGGAACAGTAACCAACTACTCTTGCGATTTTCTGTGAGAGCTATAATCCCGTATTGTTACGAATAGTCGCGGCTCAGGAATGGCTTCGGCTGATCATTGAGTCTCGCTGCTCGCCAAGCTCGCGGTACCTTTCAGTCACGCAAAATGCGCGCCGTTAACTCGCGCTCACTTGCGCCAACAGTCCAAATCTTGCCATTGGGTCCGTTTCAGAACGAGACGGTATATGCAATGAACGAGCACTCCAGATTAAACACGACGGCCAGAAGTCTGGAGCGAAATGCCACGGCATTTGAGATGAGCGCAACGCTATAAGTAGCTACGATGGAGTTAGATTTTTGTGAAGTTGCCCTGAATCTTATCGAAAAATGTTCGAAACGCCGAACCTGGGGGCAAATATTTGTCGACCGTGCTTTGGGCGTCAGATGATGTGAGTCGGTCGGCTTCTTTCCAGAGATCCTCAAAAATGTGTGCCGTCGAGCCGACGGCCAGAGATGGAAAGGCACCGTCGTCCACTTCGCCGAAGGCGATGACGAGCATCCGCAAGAACAGATCTTTGAGCGCCCGTTGGTAGGTCGGTTCATGAAACCTGCCGCGCAAGTCAGTTCTCTTTTTCAGTTCGCGGGTTGAAAGAGGCGAATCCATTTCAAGCTCGTCGAGAAGAAGCCGGGCTGTTGCGCTTAAACCTATTTTTAAATTGTGCGTCTGCTTCAGCCTTGCCAACATCGCCGTGAAGACGTCTCGCGAAAAGAAAGTGGCCCGGCCCTGATACCATTTTGAATAAACAACGTCGCGACAATCGGAGAGCTCTTTCATGAGCGTCCACATTTTAAAGACGCGGTTGTCGCCGCCTTCGTCCCATTCCCATTTCATCTTCGTGCGGGGATGAAATTCACTCCAGAGCGAGAGCGGCACCTTCTGATTGGCGCGCGGAAAGACCAGGAGAATGCCACGCTTGTTTATTATCTCAATCGCTTTTGCTTTATCGCCCATAAGACCTCGTCGCGTAGTGAATGATCCTAAGCCGACGAAACGCCGAAATCAAATCGAGGTCGACTCGTTGAGTGAAAACTTTTAATTTTGCAAATAGCCTTCTATAAAGAAAGTAGGAGATTATTTTGGAACAAGTTGAAGACCGAAAAGACATTTTGTTCAGCACTCCACGTTTAGTCTGCCGTCGCATCGACACTTTTGACTTAGAAGCGTTGGAGCACGTCTATGGAGATGCAGAAGCCATGAAGTGGGTCGGAGATGGTCAGCCACTCACCCATGAGTTGTGCTTAAAATGGATCGACGTCACTAAAAAGAATTACATTAAACGAGGGTACGGAATGTCAGCTCTGGAACTGAAAAGCTCGAAAGAAGTGATCGGATTTTGTGGAATTGTTCATCCTGACCAGCAAAAAAATCCTGAGATCAAATATGCATTCCTCAAAAAATATTGGGGCGTTGGTTTTGCAACGGAAGCCGTCTCAGGACTTTTAGAATATGGGTTTAATGAACTTCAACTTTCTGAAATCTTTTCGACAACATTTGAGGCGAATACACTTTCGAACAACGTACTTCGTAAAAATGGCTTTGAACAGATTGATCGTCGATCAGAAGCAGGCCTGCCAGACGTTATAATTTGGAAAATTTCACGGATTT
>JAJYHS010000147.1 GCA_021784635.1 bacterium | reverse complement strand
ATCGTTGAAATTGTGCTAAAAATCAGAATTAACGTTATGGCGCACGCTAAAATCGTTAGCGCAATAAAGTTTCTCAACTCTTTACTCAGTAACAACCCTAATTCTGTTTGAACGGCAGGAACGCCGCCGACGCTCGTTTGCTCGTGTTGAAAACCTTGTTTCAAATCTTTGCGAAACGTGGAATAAAAATTCGCCAAAAGATGGACGTTCGCGTTTTTAAGCTGAACATAAATAAGAATTGTCCGGTAGTGCTTTGAAATGAGCATCGGTACAAGAAGAGGGTCTCCGCTAATTCGTTGCTGCCATTTTTTTTGCGGGGTAACTTGAATTAACGGCCCTACACTTAAGACTCCACGTTTTTGCGCTGCCGCGTTCACGTTCGATAAGCTGAGAACGCGATAAACTCCGGCGGCTGTTTGAATTTTATTTGTTAATGCCGTCAACTGGGTCATCCGATGTTTTTGTAACCACGTCCCGTTTTGGTTGGGCTTAAGGGTTACTAAACCCACAAAGGTTGGCAGATCTTTGATGTGAAAGTATCCGCGAACTTTTTTATCCATTTGAATTGCAGGATGGTGATCGGGCAAAAACTGCATCACTGAATATTTCGTTTGCAATTTTCGCGCGCCAAAAACACCGATAATCGCAACAATAATCATGAGTGCGCATGCGACGAGAGCGTTTCGCTTGGCTTGATAACTGACGGGCAAACCTGGGTTATTTTTTTCATCCATGAGAAATTTATTTTCTGCAGTTTTTATGTTTTTATGCGAGTTATAAAAAATATTTCGAGACCTACGGCTAGGTGGAGATTCGTACCTGCAATTGCAACACAAAATTTACCTATGTGAGAAGCATTTATTCGGTTTCTGTCAGATTTTAACAAATTAGTGGAGAACTTTAAAAGATTAGCTATATTGTTTGCCGGGGGAGGGTAAGTAACTGTGCTGACGTTCACGATTCTCAGCGTTTTAACAGCACTACTATTTCTAGTGCTCGCTGTGCGTACCCAAATTTTCAATAAGTCCGTCATTATGTTGCGTGATTTGCCTGATGAACTCCCTGAAGGTCAAAACAACGGAGTGTGGCCAAAAGTGAGCATTGTCGTACCTGCGTGCAACGAATCAAACACAATTAAGGACGCGGCCGAATCTCTACTCGCGCTCGACTATCCGAATTTAGAAGTTGTCTTTGTGAATGATCGATCGACCGATCAAACCGGCGAGATCATAGATCGTATCGCCGCCCGCGACTCACGTTTTAAAACGGTTCATATTACATCGCTCCCAAATGGGTGGCTCGGAAAAACACATGCCATGTCTAAAGGGATCGAATCGGTTACCGGAGAATACATTCTGCTCACCGACGCCGACGTTCACTTTGCCCCGCGCGCGTTGAAAAAAGCGGTCGGCTATAGCATTCAAAATCAACTCGATTTTTTAACCGTCATCCCCGACCTCATCGCAAAATCGTTTAGTCTTCAAGTTATGATGGGGCAGTTGTATCATATGGCCTCGCTCTTTTTTGATATTCGCCGATTGAACGACCCGCGCAAAAAAGTTTGCTACGGCCAAGGGGCATTTCTTTTACTCAAACAAAAAACGTACGCACGATCAGAAGGCCTTGAATGGATCAAAATGGACGTCATCGACGATTCGGGGTTGGCGCTCACCATGCGCCGCGCGGGAGCCAAAATGGGGGCAATCGCCGGCCGAAACGAAGTGCAACTTGAATGGTACCCGAGTTTGCGAACTATGATTCGAGGGCTTGAAAAAAACGGTTTTGCCCTTTGCCAATATTCTTTGGCCGTAATCTTGGGAGCCCTGACTGTCACTACGATTATAGGAGCGGGCATTTGGGTATTTCCGTTTCTTTCGCGTTCGCCATACGTCATCGCTTTTACCGTTGCCAGCTTAGCAATTTACCTCATTGTTGTAGCTCGCCAACTTCACCTCATGATGCCGATCCGCCGCCGGTGTATTGTTTTTATGTCGGTTGCCTTTGTGTTTTTACCGCTCATTTTTTTGCGTGCCGCTATCTTAGCCAAAATTCGCCGCGGAATTTATTGGCGCGGCACCTTTTATCCGCTTGAAGATTTAAAGCGCAATCAGCGCATGAAGTTCGTTAACCTTGTTTTTCCGGAGCAAAAGTCAACAACGTCGACCGCTTCGGCTGAACCTTACGAGGCGGTGAATTGATGGGTCGACTCAAACGTCTATTTATATACGCAGGAATTTTAAGCCTGGTCGCTTTTGTTGGTAAAGCCGGGTTCGCCGACCAAGCGCAAATCGGACTTTTTACTTCGTGGACTTTTGTAAAAAGCGCGATGCAAAATTACATCAAGGCTGTTTCAAACTACCACCAAATCGCTATTCCCGATCAAACATGGTCAATCGATCAGATCGACTGGCACATTCAAGGGATCAAACTCAGTTCAAATGCCGTATTAACGAATGGCACGTTAACGCCTTCAACATATACGGTCAGCGCGAGTAATTTAGGAATCAAAGTTAACGTAAAAAGCATCTGGGTCGATCAAATCATCCACGAAACGCTTAATGGCGTGACGCTAAATATTCACCTGAAAGCCAATTGTGGCCCAATATCTCTCTTTGAACCGAATGCCCAGGCAAGCCTATTGATCAATTATAAATTTTTGCCGTATTCTGTTGAAGCAAGCGCCTCTTCGTTGAAACTTAACTGGCCGACAAAAAGTTGGGTTATTGCGCCGATTTCATGCCAAGGTCCGATAGGGTTTGCCTCGACTCTAACAAATGCACTTCAAAAGCAGTTGAATGATCCAAAACTCGTACAAAACTTTATGCTCCAAAAGATCGATGCGGGCCTGAAACTTGGGTTAAGCGCAATCAATAATAAATTCAACGTACCAGTAACCGTTCACCTGCCCTATTTTCAACTCCCAATCACCATGAAACTGCACAAGTTTCGAACCTTGAATTCGGGTATTCTCATTTCAAGTATCGTGTCTTGGCCGGGCCAGCCGCCCGTTTACTCAGGGCCACCGCTTCCGATTAAACAAATTAATTTTAACAGTTTCAGCGAGCCGGTGATACTGACGAACCAACAAGATTGGACAAGTCTACTTAAGACAGAACTCAATTCGCTGTCGATACCAATCGCATATAATTTAAATAAAAATAGTTTGTTTGATAGCCTCCGGTCATCGGCTTTTTACGAGCTCTTTGTCTGGCCTGATTTGCTATGTTTTCATTCGAACAGTCCCTTCACGCTTATGATAAACAGGCCGCATCTTGATTCGTTTAAGTGGAAGAACAACGTCAATTTTCAATTTAGCGCGGATGACAGGGGATGGGTTAAAGCCTTTCGCGACGGTCAGTATTGGCGTTACCTAGATTTGAGCGCCGCCGCAAAACTCAACTTTAAGCCTCAAATCCGCGACGGTCTTTTTACGGCAAAAATTGCCGTCCGCAAAGATGAAATCAATTATCAATTTAGCCGTGGTTATATGGCTCGCTATAACAGCACCGATCAGTTTCTAAACACTATGTATTTACAAAACGCGATTGCAAATTCGGGCGCGCCCTATACTTTTTCGTTTCAACTGCCGACGTTAGGTTTAAGCTTTTTCGGCACGGCCAAATTCGACGGCATAGAAGACAGTCAACCCAATTTGATTTCTATACCGTTAAAAATTAGTACTCCTTAGAACCCGTAAGCTGCGGTCACATAACCGCGGCTTTGATTGTGCCAAATACCAAAGAGCGAATTCGCCGGACCTCCGATCACTTCGGCCGCAAGAGATAACGACCAATGCTCGCCGAGCGAATCTTGCAGAGTAAGGTTGTCATAGTAAGAATGAAATTGAAAATCGTTGAGACCGGAATATTTGAGTAGGACGTTATCGCTCAACGGATAATACATGCCCCACAGTACCGCATTTTGAAATGGATCAGACAAATTCAGGATGCTTTGCGGTGGGCTTGGCATAACTCCGCGAGCATATTGTAGCGATAGAATAACGTTTTCGTCGCCAAGGACAATCGTGCGTTCAAGACCGGCGATAAATTGCTCCGACCAGCCGGGCAAAATCGCATTATTACCGACCGGCAAATCGTAGCGACCGGCAACGCGATAGATCCAGGGGTTGTGATTGTATACAAACAAAGCTGAAACTGTACGTCTTAAATATTCAACCGGCTGCATTTGGACTGGGTTTGACATCTGCACGATTTTAATCGGTGAAGTCTCAATGACATTGCCCTGTACATTGATATGAAATTGCGGAACTTGCGACTGCCCCTGAAACGCAGCCAAAGCGGCATCCCAAGAGTTGCCGTGAAATTGCAGCCGGCCACCGAAATTATTTTCGTCGGCGTGATTTAAAATTTCTGGCGACTCGATGTCGTAATCGAAATTTCCGGGCAAAAGAGCTTCTTCGCCGTTAAGGCTGAGCGGCAACGTCGTTGACCGCGGCCACCAACCCGTATAGGCCAGCGGCAATTTTGCCGGCGTTTGCCAGGGAACATAAAAAAACTGCCACGACCATGCCGTGAGACCGCGCGATTTTACAGCAATTCCCCAAGATCCTAGACTTTGCGAATTGATCGGATCGCGATACGACTTGATGGTAGCGATATCCATTGGATTAATGCCATCAGTTCCGGCCCACTCCTTTATGAAACTGCCTATTTCTAGATAAAGGTCGTTAGTCCGCGTCTCAAGATAGGTATTTCGGCCGTCAATATCGACATCAAAGGCCCCAGGCTGTGGAGCATCATACAGTCGAACACTGGGTTGCGCTTGCACAAGCCAACTGTCTGAGAGTGGTTTTCGATCTTCAATTTGCAATACCGCATTTGTATCGCTCTGTGGGACTGGCTTTGGCTCATTATTCAAATAAGCGTTTTCACGAACTTTAATTCGCCCTGATAAAGCATAGGCGGGCGAGACGAAGATCGAGAGAAAAAGTAATACAAGAATTTTCATGAATCCAGTTGGCCCCCTATAAAACATTTTTCCATTGATTAATGCAGGTTGAGAACCTTATTTTGATTAAATGGGCCAAGCGTCGAAAAAAAAATTAATTGTAACGGTACTAGTAAGTCTGCTTTCATCTTTTTACTTCTTGCCGGCGGCTAGAGCCGATCAAGTTCATGAAATTCTTGAAAATGCGCGTCGCAAATTGGAATCTAAAAGCGACCAAGCCCACGTTGTTCTTAGAATAATCGAAACCGACGGTGAGAAAAAAACGCTTGAAATGAATATCCAAACATTAATCAGCCGCGGCGGGTTTCGAGCCATTGTTAGAATGACCGCGCCAGCTGGCGACAAAGGCACCGCGCTTTTAACGATCGTACACGGTGCAAAAACCAAACAATGGCTGTATTTGCCGGCGAGTAACCAAATTCGTCGAATCGCAGTCGCAAACAAGTCAGCGGGCGTTCTTGGCTCTGAACTTTCGCCTGAAGATCTAAACCCGGCAGCGATAACCGGCGCGAAGGCGAAGCTTATCAGTCAAAACGCAAAAATGGCGGAGGTGCAAATTACCCCCTCCAAAGGGTCGAGCATCTACTCTAAAGCGGACATTTATTTTTCCCTCCCAAGTTATTTGCCCGAAAAAACGGATTATTACATCGGCAAGAACCTGCAAAAAACTGTACAGTTTGAAAATTACAAAGTGTTCTTAGGTCACATTTATCGCGCGTGTTACATTAAAATTTGGAACGTCGTTAAAAAACGCGGAACAAACGTGCGGCTGTCACACATTATTGTGAATGGAAATTTAACTCGCCGGGATTTTACGCCCGATGCCTTAA
>JAJYHS010000084.1 GCA_021784635.1 bacterium | reverse complement strand
CTACTGTAAGCGCTTTCCGAAAGACGATTTTGCGTGGCCCAAAGGAGTCGAAAAGTTCACTTACACGGCTGCGCAACTTAGAAAACAAGTTCCGACCGCTTACCCGTTTGAAACCGCCCAAAACACAACACTTATTCGGATAAAGTAGCCAATAGCGCTGAAATGCGGCGCAACGGCGTCGTTTTTCGGCTCTGAAGTGATTTCAAAACCCTGTTCAACTTTCATCATTTTAGCCCGCGACACTGTTCTAACTATTCGAACCTTGTTGGATTTTCAAAAACTTGTGCGGCAAGAGTTGGCACGGCTCTTGATACATTTCAAACCGTTATGAAGCGATTTACACAACGAAATTCGAATCTGATTGCCACGGCTATTACAGCGCTGGCCATTATTGGCGCAACCAACATTTTATTGACCGCCAAGGCTAAAGCCGACGATATCAATGTTGAAGATCTCTCTCTCATCGGCAATGTAGATAACAGTGGTTTTGCAAGCCACAAAGACATTCAGCGCGAAATTAAAAAAGCGGCGGGCAACTCGCCGGCGCTTGCTTGGAAAAATCTCAATTTTAAAAAAACATTTGGTAACGGCAAATATGCGCTCACTAAAATTTTGACTCATGTCACAGACATTACCGACAGCGTTGAGGTGCTCTTTACAGATACACTCCCCGAAATCAGTGAACCCGAAAGTGTCGTGACTGAGTATACGAGTCCCATCAATATTGCCGAAGAAAACATGACTTCAAGCCTTGTTATTCCACGACTGTTTGAAGGTAACAAAGGATTTATTAAAAACGCCGCCATACCCGATGCACAAGTCGTTTATAACTTTTATCTCAAACCCGACCGTCTTATACCCATGTCTGATTTTCGAACTCCTGAGGGTGAGTACGATCTTTCAACGGTAACGCCAACGGCATTTAACCCACTCGCGTGGCTCATGTCGAAACCGAAAGCTCAAAAACCACAGCCTCAAATTTCAGCCGCCAGCGCCGATTTTGTGGGGCCAATGCCGCAAACCACTGCGCCTGTTGCGAAACCTCCGGCCAACCAAAACAGTCACCTCCATTTCGTTTGGCTAAACGGTACAACACTTGAAAATACAACGCTAACTGCGCGGCAACCCAACAACGCCACGTTGACCTTTGACATCAAAACAGTGCCGGTTGACGCTCCTACCGCAACATCTGAATTCGTACTCATTTATCAAAAACTTTAAAGGCCTGTGCTCTACAGTTACTCCTGTGGATTGACAATCTGGTGTCAAAGTGACACTTATTGTCGCCTAAGCCCCTTATTTTGCGGGTTTAAGCCTGGCAAGTGATTTGCTCTTAGATACACGGGTTTGACACCACCTTGAATTTTCAACGCTGTTTTTTGCACGTAGAGGGTAAGAAAATGCAATTTCGCCGCTACAAAGACATTCTCGCAACACGCGCTGAAAACGGCGAAGTATTGGGTTTTCATGCGCGCAACTTAGAAGTTGCCGAACTGAGTGAAAAAGTTTGGCAGGCGCTTGAAAACGAAATCACGCTTCAAAAAGACAGCGAAATCAGGGCTGAACTCGAGGTGTGGCACAAAGAAAATTCTCCGGATACAACCGACATCGCTTCGTCGCAAGAAATAAGTACGCTGCTTCTTAACGTGGCGCAAATATGCAATTTAAAATGTACCTATTGCGCAGCCGTCGACTTCGATGGCAAGAACGAAAGTGCCGGAACTTACGGTTCTAAAATCACAAAGATCGACACGCATAAGGCCGAACAACAAATCTCGTATTTTTTGTCCAATCTCAAAGATAGCAAATCGTTTGAAATTGAGTTTTGTGGAGGCGAACCTCTGCTCTATCCGCGCGTCATTGAGTCGCTGTGCCGCTACGCTCAATTGATGGTAAGCGGAAGAGACATTGATTTGCATTTTGCCATTAATACCAATGGGACGCTCATTACACGCGAATCGGCGGAGATGTTAGCGCGGTATCGATTTCACGTCACAGTTAGCATTGACGGTGATCCTGAAGTAAACGACCTCACCCGCCCGGTAAAGGCAAAAAACGGTTATGGCTCAACTGAGCTCACCGTTCGCGGACTCGAACAACTACGTGCCGTACGGAATCAACTTGGTACGCTCGCGGTCAATTGCGTTTTTGGCGCCCACAATACGCGAGTCGAGCGGGCGTTTGATTATCTCGAATCGCTTCATCTTGATTTTGACCGCTATAATTTTAACTTTTCAAACAACGACCGCTCCGAAACAGCCTTTGAAATTTCGAACCGCTATCTTGAAGAATTGAAAAAAACGGCCGCGAAGCTCTACGCGCGCGACGGGCTATCAGGGCTTGTAAAAATCAAACAGTTTAGACGGCCGCTGACGAGATTGGAGAGTCAAACGCGCCAGCATAATTACTGCGGAGCGGGCAAATCGCTTATTCAATCCGATACTCGCGCTGACCTTTATGTTTGCAATTGGTTTATGAACGACGAAACCGAAAAAATCGGCCATCTCACCGATTTGTCAAAACCGCACCTTGAACATTATGGCTCAACGCTCATCGAACTCAATCACTGCCAAACCTGCTGGGCACGCCATTTATGCGGCGGGGGTTGCATGGCTGTACACAAATCATTTTCAGGTAACCGTCACGAAAAAGATCCAAATTTTTGTCATCGAACCCGCCAGATCGCGGCGCTCGCGATTTGGTACTACAAAAGGAGTTTACATGAAACACATTAAAAAAGTCCGCAAACCAAAGAATGTTTCGGGCAATAAAACACGCGAGACTCTTGCCCGTGAAGGCAAAAGCGCCGCCAATGGTTGCCCCGAACGCAGTTGGGTTTAATACGACTGCAAATAACGCGAAAGATTTCGACTCATGAAAACTGAGAAAAATAAAAAATCAAAACGGCGTTGGCTATTTGCCGCCCTGAGAGTCGGGCTGGCGATTGCCCTTGCCGTACTTATTTTTCAGTTTCGATTGAGCTATTTCGAAGGTTTCTTTTACGACATGCGCGTGAGAACGCGCCCGGCCCCGGCCACATCCGGTAACATCGTGTTGGTTACCGTCGATCAAAAAACTCAAGAGGAGTTGCAACGGCTCCCCGACGCGAATGATTTTGTTAAACTGTTTAACTGGCTTGCGCAAACGAAGCCCCGTCGCGTTCTATACACGAATAATTTCAACAACATCATGGGATCTTACGGGCAACTTCAAAGGCTCGCGAGCGCGGCCAAACGGGCCAATCTGCTCATTCTTAAAACTAACGCGCTCCCCGACAAAGGCGTCGAAGATGAATTTCGTTTGCTCCCGCCGCTGCAAGATCTCGACGTCAAATCGGGCCCCACAACTGCTGACGTTTATAATTTTGCCCGAGACGGCGTTTCTCGGCGGGTAATTTTAACTTTCGAAGGTAAGCCGCTTGCGCAGATGCAACTTGCCGACGAAATCAATGGCAAAAAGAGCGTCAAAGATTATCGTGGAGTTTTCACGTTTAAACGAACTCAGCAAGCATACATTAACTTTCGACCGACCGGCACCTACCCGAATTACAGTTTTGTTGACGTCGAACAAGGTTATATTTCACCTAAAAAATTTCGCGGTAAAATTGTCATCGTCGGCATCGACAACAAGGCCAATGAAAACGATTACGCGATGACCCCATATTCGCGCGATCAGCTGGCCATGTCGACAGCTGAACTGCAAGCCAACATGATTGATACGCTAATTTTAAACGACGCTCCTGTGCAAGTTCCGAAATGGCTTAATCTCATGATCACGTGCCTCATCGCCATTATCACCGTGTTTATCGTTCTTGCGTTGCGACCGGTGCGCGGACTTTATATTTTAGTTCTTACTTTGACGGGGTTTCTCTTTGTCGCTTGGTTATTGTTCGCCGCCGCCGGCATTTGGATCGATGTTTCACACCCGCTTCTTACAGTTTTTATTTGTTATTACTTTTTTATCCCTTACCGGTTGATTGTCGAAAATCGCCGTTCGTGGGAATATTTTCAGCGCAACAACCTTCTTGTACAAGTTGAGGAACTCAAATCTAATTTTTTACGACTGATGTCTCATGACCTGAAAACTCCTCTAGCGAGGATTCAAGGCATGACCGAAATCGCACTTCGCGATTCATCACACCTAACCGCACAACAGCAAGACGCCATAAAAACGATTAGCGAATCGTCGCAAGAGCTCACCCAATTTGTCGGCTCGATCCTCAATCTTGGCCGTATCGAAAGTAAGGATATTAAATTGCAGCTCAAGTCCCGCGACGTAAACGCGCTGCTCACCGAAACCATCCAAAAACTGGATTACTACGCTAAACAGAAAAGCATTCGTATCGTCACCGAATTTGAACCGTTATTTAGCGTTAAAATCGACGAAGATTTGATGCGCCAAGTGTTTTCAAATCTTATTGAAAACGCTGTGAAATACAGTCCGGAAGGCAGCTCGGTACTTGTGACAACCGAAGAAACCGAAGGGCGTCTCATGGTACAAGTGGCGGATCAGGGGATGGGTATTCCCAACGATGAACTCGAAAATTTATTTACGAAATTTTACCGCAGCCGCTCGGTTCGCGACGGCGCGATTAAAGGTAACGGTCTCGGCCTTTATCTTGCGCGCTACTTCGTGCAGCTGCATCACGGTCAAATTTCGGTTGAAAGTGAACCGACGAAGGGTTCGACGTTTACCGTCGAACTCCCGATGGATTTGTAAATTTAAAGGAGCTGAAACATGATCAAAGTTCTTGTTTGCGACGACGACCAAGGCTTAAGACTCTCGGTGAAAAACACGTTGGAGTCGACCGGTAAATTTCTCGCCGACGAGGCGTTTGACGGCATTAACGCTCTCGATAAAATTAAAGCCGGCTCATATAATCTTGTGATTTTAGACGTCGATATGCCGCGGCTCAACGGCCTCAAAACCCTTAGCGCAATTAAAGAAATTGACCCCTCCATGATCGTGCTCATCATGACCGCGTACGCAAATATCAATGATGCGGTTTGCGCAGTCAAAGAAGGAGCCTACAATTACATTTCAAAGCCGGTGAAAAGCGAAGAGCTCGTCGATCTCGTGAACAAGTCACTTGCCGCGTACAATTTAGTTTCAGAAGTTGTCGCCTCGGCGCCGCAACTTTCGGCTGAACAAGGCCGAAAAATCATCGGCTCCAATACACAAATGCGCAAAGTGTTTAACGTCATCCATCGGCTTTCGAAAGTGGACACACCCGTTCTTATTCGAGGCGCTTCGGGTACCGGTAAAGAACTCGTCGCCCGCGCCATTCACGTCAATTCCGCGCAGAAAGAGGGCCCCTTTGTGGCACTGAACTGCTCGGCGATACCAGAAAATCTTTTTGAATCAGAACTTTTCGGCCACGAAAAAGGCGCGTTCACGGGAGCTGATCAGCGTAAAATCGGAAAATTTCAATATGCCGAAGGCGGTACTTTGTTCTTAGACGAAGTTGGTGACTTGCCGCTTATGATGCAAGTTAAACTTTTGCGCGTTCTTCAAGAAAAAGTGTTTACCCCCGTCGGGTCAAACCGCGAAATTGAAGCCAATGTACGTATCATTGCCGCCACCAACCGGCCTCTCGAACAGATGAACAAAGACGGTAAGTTTCGCGAAGATTTGTATTACCGTCTCAATGTCATGCCGATATTTTTACCCTCACTCTCTGAGCGGCGCGATGACATCGAACAGCTTGTTAAAAATTTCATCCAAAAGTTCAATAGAAAACAGGGCAAAAAAATTATCGGGCCGACCCCCGAAGCGCTGGCGCTACTTAAAAAATACGACTGGC
>JAJYHS010000252.1 GCA_021784635.1 bacterium | reverse complement strand
TGAACATCTGAATTTCTTATCTTCAATTTGTGTGCCACAACTCGCGCGCTGGTGAGGTCGTTGTATTGAGTCTGCGGATAGGATTTCGGTAAGTGAGCTGCCATTTTGGCCGTATGTTGTGACAGTTTGAACTCTGTGCTATGACCTATCGCCGATGGATATCAAATTTTGTATTGCAACCATGCAGAACTGTGACGCTTTAACAGCACTTGTGAATTCGGCTTATCGTGGTGAATCATCAAAGAAAGGCTGGACGACAGAGGCCGATTTGTTGGGTGGGCAACGCACTGATCCGGCGACATTGAGTGCTGAAATCAAGCAACCAAACAAGAAAATATTATGCGCTTATGTGGCCGACCGTCTTGTTGGATGCGTTTCTCTCGAAATGAGACGCGATCAAACCTGTTATTTTGGTATGTTAACAGTTGATCCCGAAATGCAGGCCAACGGTTTGGGTCGCCGAATTCTCGATCAAGCTGAAAATGTTGCGCGGGGAAGTGGCGCGACGAAGATGACGATGTGTGTGATCAATCAACGAAATGAGCTCATCTCGTGGTACGAACGTCGGGGATATAAGCGGACAGGTCTTACCGGAGCGTTTCCATACAATAACGCAAAATTTGGTTTGCCAAAGCGAAACGATTTATATTTTTCTTATTTCGAAAAAAATTTGTGACGTCGATCATCTCGATTTGCCCTCCAATAATTTTTTGTTGAAAAGTAAATTTCGCTTGATTTTGTCGAACGAAAAAAGATATTGTAGAACAAATCTCAAAAGAGAGGAGGATATCATGGTCATTACAAACATCAAAACAAGTCACAAATCGGCAAAAGTGGCTGTCGACCTGGTATCCGATCTTTTAAGTCAAATATAGCCAGTCGAAAATAAGACACAAAAGATTGCTGAAAGAGAAGCTGCGTGGATTCGCGTTTTGCGTCTATTCAGCGATAACGGCGCGTGGCGTGTGTGCTCATTTGCGCCGGTATAAGTAAAACATGTTTATATTTAGGGAGTTAAAAAATGATATCGCAAACGAAAAAACAAGAACTGCCAATTGTTGCGGTGAATTTGGCATTTACTAAAAAAATTGGGTGCAGGTTCGGGCACGGGTTAAAGGGTTTATTTCGAATTTGCTGTCGTATTGACGAGATTTTGACCTGCATGTTTTGCGCCCGAATTATGCGACAGATCGAGCCCGGCAAATTCGAAGAGATCGAATTGCCGAATTCAAACCGGCCTGAAACGAGCCGCCATTGGCGGGGCTTGAATTGATAACGCAAAGAATAGGGGGCGCCGTTCGTCAAACGTTGAGGATTAGTCCTGTCGATAGTGCTTACTTGCTGGTGTGGTGCTTGCCTGTTGGTCGCGCGGGTTTTGGGTTTCAAGATGTCTACTGAGATTTCTTCGTGATCAAGGCCCCGCATGAATTACCTGGGCGGAGCGTAAAGCGGCAATGAGCGTAATTTGCCCTATGGTTTTAGTGCCGGCATGGGGGCTGTGGCATGATTTGGCTTGATTTTAGCTTGGGCCAAATTTAAATATTATTCTTTGTCTTATTGGGGTATCGCCAAGTTGGTAAGGCATCAGATTTTGATTCTGACATTCGGAGGTTCGAGTCCTCCTACCCCATCCAATTTTTTCTTTTGCCCCTACATTTGCCCCTACATTTTTAACTCTTGATCACGCCGAGATGAACCTATGCCGCGCCAGCCGGTTTCACTTCCAGTACCAACTGATATCCCAAAATCGCTAAAATTCTGTGAACTGTATCAATTGTTGGTGTTCGTCGACTGTCGCCATTTTCAAGTCGCGCGATCATGGGCTGACTCACTCGTGCTTTTTTAGCGACTTCTGCTTGAGAAAATCCTGCTTTTTCTCGAAGGTCGCGAATCAGGTGCGCTATTTGAAGATAAAAACGTCGTTCTTCGTAAGCAATTTTGAATTCTTCGTTCTTGCCATATTTTTTAACCAGTTGATCTAATGATTTCTTTCTCATGAAAACACCTCTTTTAGTCTCTTTCTTGCGACTTCGAGTTCTCTTTTGGGCGCCTTCTGGCCTTGCTTTTTATAAGCGTGAAGACACATCATTTCCGAACTTGAAATCAGCACATAAAATATCCGATAGCCTCCTGTTGGAGCTTTGATTTTTATCTCCCAAATCTTGCCTTCAATTTGACGAAACTGACAGCCAACAGCCGATAGACCGTAAGTTTCAACATCTTTCAAAACTGCCAAGATCGCAGCTTGATCGTTTCTGCTTAAGGCATCAATGAAATCCTCGACATAACAACGTCCTGACAATGAAGTATAAAACGAGACTTTCATCAAATTAAATATAACCAAATGGTTATGAAAAGGAAAGCTGTAATTTTAAACGTGTCGGTACATTTCAAAATGGTTACATTTGGTTAAATCGAAAATTTAAGGCTATAAAAATCAAGAACTTGGAGGCGCACTAGTGACCCATCCAAATTTTTTCTATTGATATGGGGTTCTTCGGTTCTTCTCACTTCATGGTGGGCGTGCGCCCGAAAGCTGTTAGCAGCAAGCATTCAGCAGTCTCAGTCGACAGACTTGAAATCGCGAATTTTAAAGAAGCGGGGACGGCGTTAGGTTGTTACCGTAATGCCGCCAGATAATCGCTCAATTTTTTGGAGTGCAGGTATAGCTTGCGTTTACGCCATTGTTAAAGAACAGCGAAACATAGCCCGCGTTCTTTACCCAGGTGTTTTTAATGGTGAGTGATGCCGAGTTGCCGTTGGTGGCGGCGTCCACAAAGGTTTCGCCATCCATTTGCGTTAATTCTCGCGTCGCGACTGTTTCGACGGCGCGGCCTTCTTTAATCAATTTCAATTCGGACGAATTGTTGGCTGCGTTCACGAAAACCTGCACGGCATCGCCAAAACCTGGAGAGCGCGGATACGGTGCACAACTGAAAGTTTGAACTGAAAGTGCAAAAACGGGCGTCGAAAACATGAATAGTAATACTGCGAGTTTCAAAATATACCCCCTAGTTAAAAATTAGCCGCGACATTATGTTAACCGCCTGTAGCAGTCAACCCCATTTCTGTGCTTTTTTGAGGTCAGTTTAGAACTTAGACACTCGTGTAAACGCCTTCTCCGTATTGAACAATGCGATTGCCTTGCTTGTCGGGCGGGTAGCTAAGCTTGAGCCGGATGTCTAGTACGTTTTTAGATATCAAATATACGCGTATTAAGATGTACGTTCCGGTGCGAACTTCTATCGGGTTAACCGGGATTTTGTCGGTGCCCGTGACAGTCGATCCGACTTTTGCCGTAATGACTTTCGATTCAGCCGAAATCAGTTTGGCGTTTTTAAATTTCACTTCGATTGCCCGCTCAAACGGCGATAAATTCGAACTTTGCGGAGTCACCGTAGTTCCGATCATGAATTTACCGCTCACTGTATCAACGAAGGTTGAAGTGTCGTGATGTACGACTCCGTTACAGTCGACGTTAACAGTAAAGTTATTTTCGGAATCGGCAGAAAACGAGTACGAGTTGTTGTTACCGTGCGAAATAGTGTAAGCCTGAATTTTTTCAAGTTTATACGTCCCTGGCGGAATTTGGCGCCAATTCATAATTGGTGTCCTGTCGGGAAGATTCATTATAATCGGGTTTTCGCAGAGTACGTGATTAAGGTGGTCATTGTTCATTTGGTCTGTGGCACTCACGGGGTTTGTTATCGAAATTTGCCCGCTGGCGTTCATTTGCGGAGTCGTAACACCTGCGGCCTGTGTTGCGGGAGTGTGTAATCGGCTTTTACTGCACGCCGATAATGCGAAGGCCATAAATGCGGCGCAAGCGAGCATTCGTTTCAAATACATTTTGACTCCCATTGAACCTGCAAAGTGAAGAACTTAAAATTAGGCAACTTAACGAGTACCAGCAATTTAAGGGCCATTCAGATTTAAGCTTAAACTTCAAGGTTTGGCGAAAAGTGCCCAATTTTTTGACATTCGAACCACTGAATGTCACTAGCGGGGGAATACACGTTTTTGTAAAATACACGTTTTAGATCAGGCGATTTTGTTGGCGAATTCCTCACATGACAATATTTCTGCTTGGCGCGCAAAAACTTTTTCAGTTAACACGCGATGCACTTCTTCATCGGCGTCAAAGCAACCGTCTTTTAAAACCAAGCATTGAAAATCGAGATCGGCCGCTTGCCGCAAAGTCGAAAGCACGACGCCGCTGGTTGCAATTCCCGACAAAACCAAATGTGTAATGCCTTGGGCACGCAAAATCATCGAAAGGTCGTTACCCGAAAACGCACTCACACGATGTTTAACAATAATTATTTCGCCCTCTTTCGGCGCAACGGCGGGATGAAAAGCGGCTGACTCACTTCCTTCAACAAATCGATTTGATTGCCGGATGTTTGAAAATGTCGGATGGAGAGGGTGCACTTCAGGGTACCCTGGTCGAAAACCAATCCCAACATGTATGACATGCACTCTCTTTGCGCGGGCCGCTGCCAAAGCTTTGCCTAACTGTAAGATTAGTTTATCTGAGCCTGGTACAAAGTCCGTAATGCCATTTTGGCAATCCATCAAAAGTAGGGCCGTTGATTTTGCATTCAGTTTTGAATATTCGGGCATGGTCCTTCCTTTCAACGTGCTGTGGAATTGAATTTTATTGTTCTACCGTTTTATGCACAATAGTCCGCGCAACGTCCCATTGAATCTATCCATTTGGTAACTGCTTCGACAACTTGACCCAATTACCTCTACCAAAGTGTCACAAAAATGTTTGAAATCGAATTAGAGGCAACACCAGAGTGGCACTCCGATTGCTATCTCACAGTTTTTGGAAGTGACTCTGTGCTTTCGCGCAAGGGGGAAATTTGAAAACAAATATTTTCGTGGCGTTAGGAGTGTTGTTGATTTTACCGATTTCTTGTATCGCATATTCTGAGCCGCCACCGAATTTTGGGCCGATACAGAATCTTCTCTATACCGAATGTCTCGTTTGCCACAGTAATGACGGGAATTCGGAAAACCCGCAATTTCCGAGAATTGCCGGTCAAAAAGAAAATTACCTCGTGACAGAGCTAAAAGCTTTTCGTGACCACAAACGACGTGATGCGGATGCGTTTGGATATATGTACGGCCCGGCATCGAGTTTGAGCAATAATCAAATTCATTTGTTAGCCGAATATTTTAGCGAGCAACCGACGGCGACAAATGTCGACCCGGGCAGCCCGGCCGATATGAAAGCCGGTAAAGAAATATTCGAAAATGGAATCCCAAGCGAAGGTGTGCCTCCCTGCTTTGCTTGCCATGGCGGAGATGCCCAAGGCACGGCCATGGCACCGCGACTTGCGGGACAATGGAGTACGTACATTGTCAAACAACTCAACGCTTTTAAAAATGGCTATCGTCATGAAGCCACAATGATGCCTGCGGTTGCGCAACATCTGACGGCGGCGCAAGAAACCGACGTAGCAGACTACTTGCAGGGGCTTCAAAAAGACTAAAGTCGTGAGGCTTTAGCGATAGTTTGGTGACGATTTGATTACAACTGAATTATTTGAAAAATACGATGTACCGGTCCCACGTTACACAAGTTACCCGACGGTACCCTTTTGGACAAATTCACCGACGTCTGAAGAGTGGATGCAATCGCTTGAAAGCGTCTTCCAAAACCGTGATGCGAGTTGGGCGCTATACTTACATATTCCATTTTGTGAGTCGCTTTGCACCTATTGTGGTTGTACGACGGTTATTGGCCGGCCCCACAAAGTCGAAGAGCCTTATGCCAATCGGCTTTACCACGAGCTTGA
>JAJYHS010000199.1:2050-5820 GCA_021784635.1 bacterium | reverse complement strand
TTAGTAACGCCGAAACACCTGTTGCAGACGACCTGATGCCCATTCTCGCTTGTGACGTTTGGGAGCACGCCTATTACATCGATTACCATAACGACCGCAAACAGTATGTTAAAAATTTTTGGAAAGTCGTGAATTGGGATTTTATTGAGACAAATTATCAAATGCATTTGGTTACCGAGCCTTCTTATGGGCTGAGAGTTGAATTTTATCACTAAACAAAAAGGATAGGGAGTTTTTATGGCCAACGAAACGAACGCAATATTCGCGCTCTACAGAAGACGCAAGCGGGCAGAAGAAGCAAAGAAATTATTGATTGCGGCCGGGTTTGCCGACAATCAAATATGCCTTTATTTACCGCCTGACGAAGGAGCTAAAAATTTTCACGAAAACGTGCGGACCTCATGGCGAACAGGGGCGATAATCGGCGCTGCGGTGGGAGCGTCGGCCTTTCTTCTTGTCGGATTGGCGCTGAGTCTAAATTTAATTCATTTACCTGGTCACTTCGAGGCATCGATACCTGTCCTAGTTCGTATTGTTTTAATCTTTGTTGTTGCGGCGCTCGGCGGTTTGGCTGGTGCGGCCGCTGGTACGTTAGTTGGCTTTGGAACGCCGGAATCGGCTGCCCCCCGCTTTGCCAGTTACGTTCAAGCCGGCGGCACAATTGTGTCGGTTGCCACTACTAATGGAAATGATCTTGCGAAAGCGCGAATAATCTTAGACCGCTCGGGAGGGCACGACATTACCGAAATGAATGAAAAAAATGGCTGGCAGATGATTCACGAACAACTTTACGAAAGGAACAAAAACTATGAACCCGAATTACTCAACGATCAAAACCCCTGATGCGCCAAAAAAATCGGAAGCCATCAAAAAAGCTACGGCATTGAAGCCGCCAATTGATGTCGCAAAAGAACTTGCTGTTACGCTTGCTAGCACTTATGCCATTTACTTAAAGACGCAAAATTATCATTGGAACGTAACCGGGCCGCTATTTGGAACACTTCACCGTGTATTCGACGAACAGTATCACGAATTAGCCGAATCTATCGATACAATTGCCGAACGCATTCGAGCGCTTGGCGCGTTTGCCCCCGCAACGTTCAAACAATTAGAAGATCTCGGTTATATAGATGAAGATCATGATATTCCGGCCGCGGCCGAATCTATGATCCAAAATCTCGCGGCTGATCACGAGAAAATCGCAAAACACGTACTCGACTCAATTGCCGTCTGTAATAACAAAAATGATCCTGCGTCAGCTGACCTTTTGGTCAAACGCATTCGAAGCCATGAAAAGTACGCCTGGATGCTACGGAGTTTTTTGAAAAATGAACTCACGACTCGTACTTCACATTAACGGTAGTACAGGTTCACTTTTTAAAGTAGTTGATAAATGCAAGAACAGACAAAACAAGCGCAACTCCGTATTCGGTTGCGCTGAATGCCGGAATGCCAAGCCACTTCGGGCCGCTCGCACTCACGTTCTGCAGAACTGCAGCGCTCAATAATAAGCTCGCGATGACAAGCCCTAAAAACACGGCATTTGCGGCGTTGCGCACCGTAAGACGAAACCGCTCAAGTTCGCGAAATTGTATGGGCACCACAAATTCCGGGCTCGAAAACCGGCGGATAAGCTGCTTCATCTGCCTCGGGAGCACGGCGAGTAGCGACTGCACGTCGCGCCCCAACGTCGAAACGTCACGGATAATTTTGCGCGGCTCACTGCGCGATTGGACTAACTCCGAAGCAAATTCAAGAGAATAGGCTAGAAAATTAAAATCACCAACCACCATTCGACCCATTCCTTCAATGGCCACAATGGATTTGAAAAACATGATCAATTCGGCCGGCATCAGCAGATCGTATTGAGCGGCGATTTCGGTCGATTCTAAAAGGAGTTTACCCACGTTGACGTGCTTCATTGTCAGCCCATAGTACGGCGCTATCAGATCGCGCAAATCCCGGGCGAACAAATCAACGTCTATGTTTTCCGTGTACGGCGCAAGATCGACGTACTCGTACGCAAGCCGGTCATAATCTTCGCCTGCCAGCGCGACAAGCATGTTGGCAATTGCCGCCTGAGTTGTCCGGTTCAACCGGCCGACAATTCCAAAATCAATAAGGCCAATGCGGTTATTCGGAAGCACAAACATATTGCCCGCGTGCAAATCCCCATGAAATAGCCCGTCGGTAAAAACCATTTTCAAATAGCATCGAAGCCCCGTTTTAAGAACAGACTCGGGATCAATTCCCTCTTGTTCAAGCGCATTTTTTTGGCTTAGCGGTTTGCCGTCGAGGGCCTCCATTACCAAAACGCGACGACCCGAATATTCGTTAAAAACATTTGGTATTTTAATATTCGGTTCACTCGCGAAGTTTTCTTGAAAACGTCGGATGTTATTGGCCTCGATTACAAAATTCGTCTCGAGATCAACCGTGCGGGCGAATTCGTCGACGACCAAAACCGGGCGAAATACTTTGGCTTCGGGAACATAACGCTCAAGCAGATCGGCCAGCAAATACAACACTCCCAAATCTTCTAACAAAGTTTTTTCGATGCCTGGCCGCTGGACTTTGACCACAACTCGGCCACCGTGGCGAAGCTCGGCCATGTGAACTTGCGCAATACTACCTGCCGCCCTCGCGTCCAAATCGAATTGTGAAAAAATTTTGTCTACAGGAGCGCCAAAGTGACTCACCAAAACAGGTTTAATATCATCAAATGCAAGCGGCTGCACCTGGCTGTGTAGCACCTTAAATTCATCAGCATATTCGGTGGGGATCAAATCCGGACGCGTAGCCAAAAGCTGGCCAAGCTTTACAAAAGTCGGCCCTAATTCTTCAAAAGCCAGACGCAAACGCCGCGCTGAAGAAAGCGGTTCAATCGTATCGGGATCACGATCCAAAATCTTTTGCTCAGGTAATATCGATTCAAGAAAAGCGAGCTTTCTTAAACCGACTCGATCGAGAACGTCGCGAAACCCGTACTTTGCCAGTACGGTTACGATGTTTTTCAAACGGACGGCGTTTTGAATCGGACTTCGCTTTATTTTTCTTCGCATTCGTTACTTTTACCCCGCCAGCACGACCAGAGTCGCCTTCAGCCAGCACAAAGTCAACTCGGCCGGTTTCATGGTCAGCGGCGGCGACTTGAATCCGAACGGAATCACCGATTGCGTAGGTCAGTTTCGATCGTCGACCAACTAGCCGCAAATTATTTTCATCAAATTCAAAATGATCGTGACCCAATTCTTCAACTCGTATCAAACCATCGACGTCGAACTGTCGCAGGGTCACGAACACCCCAAATTTCGCAATTGAACTGATCAGTCCGTCAAATTCTTGACCGAGGTGTTTCTGTAAAAAACGTGCCTTTTTTATGGAGTGGATCTGACGCTCGGCTTTAACTGCGCGCTGTTCACAGGCGCTAAGAAATGCTCCGGCATCGTCTAAATCTGATGCCGAGATTTTACTGTAACCGCGAATTCCAAGCATCGATTTCACGAGGCGATGCACAATAAGATCGGGATACCGCCGTATGGGCGAAGTGAAATGCGTGTAATTCTTAAAACCCAACCCGAAATGACCGACATTTTCGCGGCTATAGCGGGCCTGATTCATCGACCGTAAAGTGAGTATGTTAATTACCGTTTCTTCAGGACGATCTTCAAATTCCTCTAACGCTTGTGTTATACGCTGAAGAACTCGGGACTTCCCCAGTCGGTTTTTGTAACCGAATGCATCCAAAAAGTGCTCAAGCATTTCAAGCG
>JAJYHS010000199.1:0-2040 GCA_021784635.1 bacterium | reverse complement strand
CTCGGGTCGCGGTGGCTCGTGAATACGAAACAACGCCGGTATGTTTTTCTCAACCAAAAAATCGGCAACAGCGACATTTGCCGCAAGCATGAGTTCTTCAATCAGACGATGTGAAAAAATCCGCTCCGCCCGAATGATGTCAACCGGCACGCCCGCATCGTCGAGCTCAATGGTAGATTCGGGAATTTCAAGATTGAGCGAACCTTCGCGAAAGCGCCTTTCCATCAAAACTCGGGCCAACTCCGCACACGTTTTGATGTTCTGTTGAACCGCATCGAGATGCGGCGGACACGAACCTTCAATAACCTCCTGCGCTTCACCATAGGTAACACGCGCATGGCTTTGAATCACAGCCTCGTAGAGGCGACAGCCCCCTTTGCGCTCGCCATGAAATGTAAAATCCATTTCGGCAACCAACGCGAGTCTCGGAACATTCGGCTTGAGCGAGCAAAGTTCGTTGCTCAATTCTTCGGGGAGCATCGGTTCAACAAAATTAGGAAAATATACGCTTGTGCCGCGATCATAGGCGTCTCTGTCAATTGCGGAGGTCGGTTTGACATATTGACTGACATCCGCGATGGCAACCCAAAGTCGAAATCCGCCCCCTATTTTTTCAGTGTAAACGGCATCGTCAAAATCTTTTGCCGTTTGCCCGTCGATCGTGACCAATTTTTTGCTTCTTAAATCTCGTCGGGAGCCAAACTCTTTTTCGTTTACCTCGCGCGGCAGGGTTTTTCGCTCAGCTTGCGCTTCACGCGAAAAATTCATGGGAATATGATGGCTCGCTAAGACACGCAAATTGTCATTAAGTGGATCTGATACGTCGCCGATCACCCGTTCAACTTCACCGTGAAATCCGCGAACAGAATCCGGATAACTCGTAATTTTTACGATCACCCATTCTTTATCGAGGACTTTGATTTCTGGCGACCATGTGACATTTAGAGTTTCGCCCCAGCCATGGCTCTCGTCTTGAATAAATCCCCGTGACACATTGACGATCTTAAGCTGACCCGTAACAATTTTTGTTTTTCGCTCAATTACATTAATGCGATTCGCTCGCAACCGGTGGTTATCTCGCTCAATTGAGATTTCGACACGGTCGCTCGTCATCACCCCATTCATCAAATGCTTGGGGACGTAGACGTCGGCCATATCCGGATCGTCCGGTATAAAAAATCCGTATCCGTCGGGATGCCTTTTGATGATACCTGAGAAATGGCGTGGTGATGTTATCTTGCGGTTTTTCAAGCCGTTTTAAACAATACGTTTAAAGACGCAGTTCGTCTATCAGGTAAATTCTTCAACGTGGTGCGCATTTTTTGCAATATCACCTTTCTATCCGCTATGGTCGACGAAAATCAAAAAAGGGGGGGATATGTTTGGGAAACGAAAGCTTTCAATAACAGTAAGTGCATCCGTTTTCATTTTGGCAGGGGCAGTTGCGACGGCAGTTGGCTGCAAAGCGAGCGCCACGCCGATTAAGAATGAACTGCAATCCGACTGGAGATACATCCAATCCGTTCAAATTAAAAAAATAAGCGAAACGCAGTTACCTTACCAAACGACTTCAATGGGGTACAATTACAGTTGTACAACTAGCCCTAACGGAATGTCGCCGGATGAAAATGCACAAGCGGCAAATCCTTTTAGTCTAGTAAACATTTCGCAAATCATAAATTTTGGCGCCAAGGTTTGGCAGTTTATTAATGACAACACACCCGTGGTATCGGCGCAGACTATGTCAGCTAATGCTCTGCCGAAGGGCACCGTTTGTTGGTACGATCTTGAAAATTGGCAACCGCCACGCAGTGACACTTACGAAATCGATTATAAAAACCTATTTGGCATAAATGTCGTACGCCTCTCGTTTAGCCTCATTTACAGTTACGGGGGCCAATACAACGGGCGCGGCCGTTATCTAATGAATGCGACGGTTCAATATCGCGATTTGCAAGTGGCTTGGGGCGGATTTCATGTTAACGCCAACGTTGATGTCCCAACCGTGACAAACATTGGTACCAAACAAAATCCAGTTGC
>JAJYHS010000133.1 GCA_021784635.1 bacterium | reverse complement strand
CTCCTAAAAATTTTGCAACAGTTAAACCAGGGATTGTGGCGACTGTAAAGGGCTGTCGGTGTGCGCTTAACGTTTTTTGTATTCGCCGTTTCAACCCATCACTGCGCCAATTATGAATTCTTAATACCCCGGTAATTCGCAGAATGCCCCGTCCAATTTATATATAATTACTTCGTCGTTACAATACCTCTTTAGTGATTAAGAGGTCGTGATCAAAATCATGCGAAAATCCGACGCTAAGCCTAGAGGAAGTCAAACATGCAACAAACAGAATGCAGAGGCAAGTCGCCTAACAGTAGCGGGCGATTCAATTTTACCGAACACACAAAAGTATTGATTTCTTCGGTCGCAACGTTACTCGTCGCCACCGTTTTGGTGGCCGGGTCGGCGCTCTATATATCTTATCACGCGGCTTTAGAAGACAAAATCGAGAGCCTAAGAGATGAAGCTCTTGCGACGAGTCGGCTAATTGAAGCTCTTCACGAAAAGGGGCATTCAAAAAAAGAGATTTTGCAAGTGCTGATCCATACTGAAGAGCGCCCAAATGTACTGAAACGGGAGTTGGTGGTCGGAACTGCGAAGCACAAATCCATTCGCTTTTTATTAAGAAAAGGTCGCGACCGCTATGAAAAAGAAGAAGAGCCAACGCTTGACAGGGACCTTCTTATCCCAATGAAAAACGCACTCGCCGGCAGGGCTGGTAAAATTTTTGAATCGGACTACAAGGGGCATAGAGTTTTGACGGCATTTGTGCCGGTCCCCTCTATGCATTGGGGCATCGTCACTAAACTGGACATGGCTGACGTTAGAAAGCCATTTCTCGTTGCTGGCCGAGAAGCTTCCGTCGGGCTGCTTATAGTTTTACTGTTGGGAATACTCGTATTTTACCGCACCGGCGGCCGTCTACTTAAAAAATTAGCGCAAACTGAGTTGGATCTCAAAACCGCGAGAGAAAAAGCTGATGCTGCAAATAAAGCAAAAAGCGTTTTTCTTGCGCATATGAGCCATGAAATTCGAACTCCGCTAGCCGCAATTATCGGGTTCAGCGAACTGCTCCTCGATCCCAACGTCAGCAAAGACGACAAAGAACGCTTCATTACAACAATAATTAGAAGTGGAAAACACTTGGGGACACTCCTCGACGATGTGCTCGATTTTTCAAAGATCGAGGCTGGCGAAATTGAAATCCAAAGGGTTCCGTTTAACGTCGTTCAAGAACTCGCCACCGTGCACTCGGCCCTAACTTACAGAGCGCGCAAAAAAAATATTGAACTTAAACTCACGTACGATTCGAAGCTGCCCGAAATCATAACTTCAGACGCCACTCGATTTCGGCAAATATTATTTAACGTCATCGGCAATGCAATTAAATTTACCGAACGCGGCTGCGTCTCGGTTAGTTTCAGCATGGATGGTAATTTGTTAAAGATTTTAATCAAAGATACCGGGCCGGGAATAAATTCAGATTTTCACGACAAAATTTTCGAGCCCTTTTCACAGGAGGGTGCGTTCGTTTTAAAACGTTACGGTGGCACCGGACTCGGCCTGAGCATTTCGAGAACAATGGCTCGACTTTTAGGCGGCGATCTAAAATTGTTGAAAAGCATTGTCGGCCAAGGTTCAACATTTGAAATTACAATCGACGCGTCACCGTATAGTTATAAACACGTTAGCGTCAACGGTGCATTAGTTGCGGAAAAGAAGGCGGGCAATAATTCGAGCAGCTTAAGTGGGTATTCCATTTTAGTTGTAGACGACGCGCCCGATGGTCAACTGCTCGCCAAAATAATGTTGGAGTCACGCGGAGCTAAAGTTACCGTTGCCGAAAGCGGCGAAAAGGCAATTGAAATCGCGGATCAAATACCTTTCGACGTTATCCTACTGGATATCAATTTGCCAGGTATCGACGGTTATGAAACTGCTCGCCTCTTAAGAGAAAAAGGATTCAGAAGCCCAATCGTAGCGCTCACGGCAAATGCGACAACAGAAGGTAAAAAATGGTGTCTTGAACGCGGATTTGATAAATTCGTAACTAAGCCCATCAACGCGGCGACGCTTGAAAGTTTACTATTGCAATTGAAAAACGAAAGAATTGAAAATTTGAGAGCGCCGGATAGCCAAGCCGCGCCCTAATGATTCTTCTCCCACTCGTCGAAAGAAATTCGCGGAATATTGATAAATGCATCACGTGTCTTAACATAATTCCCGAGTCCGTTCATGCGTCCGATCGCGTGTAGTTCCTCGGCTTTGATATATGGACCTGCTGGATCGACAAACCGGTCATCTACATACACGGACACAACTTGCCCTAATATGATTCGCGAGCGCCCGATTTCCATTGTGGTAAACTCGCGGCACTCAAGTGCCGCGTGGGCCTCGGCAATTCGAGGCGGTTTCACCGCTTGCGACGACACGGTTGTAAACCCCGCCATATCCACTTCATTAATCTCCGGGGGGAAGTCAATCGCGCAAACGTTCATCTTCTGCGCAATGTCTTCCGTCACTACGTTGACCACAAACTCACCGGTGCGCCGAATGTTGCGGGCAGTATCTTTCGGCAGATACTTCGCCTCTGGCCGGTTGGTCACGCCAATGCCAATGATCGGCGGGTCAACGCACAGGTAATTGTAGGCGCTGAATGGTGCCGCATTCAGTTTACCGTTCTCGTCGATACTGGTGATCAGCGCGATAGGTCGCGGTGCCACCAAACCAACTAACAGCTTGTACGCCACACTGGACCGCTCCGCTTCAAGATTAAATTGCATTTTAATTTGCTCCTCGCTAGGGCATTCTATCCTGCTCGCCAAAAAAGTCACCGCTTACCTAACCAGTACTCACTTCATCTACAAGAAATTCTCTCTTGGCATGCTGGTTGCGGCCTCGTAACCAGAAATGAGTGAAAAATGTTACCGGAGGCTCATATGAAAATGAAGATTGCAATATTTGGCATTCTGCTAATATCTTCGACAGCTTTTGCAAAAAATGAAAACTGGATTCTTAAGCACGATGCTACACAAATACAAGATGCCATTTCTATCGCTGACTTGGCCATTCAGCAAAAAGACGGGTTGGTCGCTGAATGTTATAAATTGGGCGGCGTGAATTCCACTGTTAACGATTTTATCGATGACCAAGCGCCTATTGGCAAACTAGGTCGGTTTATTTTAAATACTAAAGAAGATTTATCGGGGTATTGCACGGGAATTACATCACGTTCAAAAGCTTTAAAGGATTTGAAGTCATTACGAAAAACTTTAGATAAAGCATATCCATTATCGGATATTGACTACGATTTTATGGGTTAGTCGCGAAGGCTGTAACAAATGTATTTGACTGCGTGAGTATCTTTGTAACTCCAGGAATTCCCCTTACTATAGTACAACTGTCCTGTCGAATTGGGGGCCAATCCAGAAGGGCAACATGAGCGAAGCAATCTCTCACCGAACAGCCAATCTCAAGACTCCACTCACCATACTCATTACCGGTCTCTTGGCCGCGGCCATTCAATTTGGGATTGGCATTTTAGGTTGGGGCGGATGGCATGCTTTTTTTGTGCACCCGGCACTCCAAGTACTGGCATGGACCACTGTGTTTTTCATCGTCGTTGCCATGTTCTCTGGTAGTAGCGGGCTTAGCTCTGGCAAGAAAGAAGACCGCGACAATCGTTGGGTTCTCATCGCATTTATGATCATCGCATTATTAGCCGCCTATTTTTCTGCCTATACAGACCGCATTGGCTTTTGGGTCATCGGCGGCAGCGGTGTACGCTGGTTGGGTGTTGTCATCTGTTCTCTCGGTAGCGTCATTCGATTGATCCCAGTATTCGTGCTGAAGAAAAGATTCAGCGGGCTCGTCGCTATTCAGGCTGAACACAAACTTGAAACTCACGGCATTTATGGCCTTGTTCGAAACCCCAGTTATCTCGGCATGCTCATCACCGCCGTTGGCTGGGCACTCGCCTTTCGCTCCATCGTCGGTATCATTCTTTCTCTGTTCATTTTGATTCCGCTGATTCCGCGAATACGCTCTGAAGAGCAATTGTTACGGGCACACTTTGGACTCGAGTATGAAAACTATTTCGCGCGTACTTGGCGACTTATCCCTTGGATTTATTGATAAGCAAATGAATAAGCTAAAAAGGAATTACCTGTGGCAAATACAAATGTAAGTATCGGAAAAACTCGGCTTGAGGCATTTAGCGACGGCATTTTGGCCATTGTCATTACCATTATGGTTCTTGAATTGAAGGGCCCAAATGGCAGTTCGTTTGATGCCCTCCAAAATCTGCTCCCCATTTTTTTGAGCTATGTCTTGAGCTTTGTGTATCTCGGCATTTA
Organism: bacterium; assembly: GCA_021784635.1. GTDB lineage: Bacteria > Bdellovibrionota > Bdellovibrionia > Bdellovibrionales > UBA1609 > RBG-16-40-8. The sequence continues at coordinate 1,497 of JAJYHS010000133.1, read as the reverse complement.
CTGGAACAATCACCATCACATGTTGCATACCTGCAAATCCGTGACTGGCAGCATTCTGTGGGCCAATTTGCATTTACTTTTCTGGCTGTCGCTCGTGCCCTTTACAACCGGTTGGATGGGGCAAAATCATTTTGCGCCAATGCCCACTTTACTTTATGGCATCAATTTGTTGTTGGCCGCTATCGCCTATTACATTTTGCAACTGACCATTATTTTCAGCCAAGGCTCTGACTCGATTTTAAAAAAAGCCGTTGGCCGCGATTGGAAAGGCAAAGTCTCTCCGTTCCTTTATATCACGGCAATTATTGCCTCTATACGATTGCCCATATTGGCTCTTGTCATCTATGCATTCACCGCTCTCATCTGGATCGTTCCCGATAAGAGAATTGAACGCTTGTACCAAATCAAAGAGCGGTAAGAGCGCCATTCTTAAGATACGACCAACAATTCTCGTGTTGTTCGCAAACGGTGAACGCGGCATAGGAACTATTTTCATTTTTGTCGATAAAACTGTTCCTTTTTTTTTAAAAGCACCAATCAAATTAAAATCTGACATAAAATTCACGGACATTATAATCACAACACATTAGTGATGCTGAAACACAGAATTCAAACACCCAAAAATAAAGGGAATTTAGTATGGCTCGCCGTTTTTATGATAAAAGAGCCAAGCTCCCTGCGGGCTTTGTTTAGCCTCTATATCGTCTCTAGGATAAGTAACCTGATCATCAGGAATGCGATCCCCAATTTCGAGATATAGAACCGTTTCTTCTGATCTGTTTACCAATTTATGGGCTGACATAGAAGGTGTAAATCCAAAACACGTCCCAGGCGATAATAGAAATTCGTCGTCCTCGAGAATTAACGTTGGATGCCCCGCCAGTATGTATATGAACTCCTCTTGTTTGGAATGCTTATGGAGAAGTGCGCTTTCAGCATTGGGCAAAAGCTCTGTGAGATTGATACCAAATTTCTTGATCCCAAATGGATCGCCGAGAGGTCTCTTTAGGCGACCTGCCATCTTACTGGCAAAAGGTTCGGGATAGTTTGAAGGCTTGCTACGAGGAGGCGCAGATCCGGCAATTAAAATCTTTGGCGAGTCGCTATTCATCATTAAAATGATAGCGATTTCGTTTATGATCGTCAAAAGTCAATCTTTATGGGTGAGAGCCTGGCCATCAAACCTCAACCGATTTGATATATCGAATTTGAATCTGCTGATTATAATTGGTGGTTCTGGTCTTGCTGGCCGATTTATCAGTCGGGAACGGTTGGGCTAAACGAGTTTCTGTTCAACTGCCCAAGATAGCATGCTATTACCTGCATGTGGCCGCATTCCGTCAGTCTTCCTAGTCAACAAAGCCGCGACGACCATCCCAGAGACTTCTATTTAATTCAGCACTTTAGATGTCAAAACTCCCAGATAGGGCTTTAATTACTTCGCGCTCGATTTGAGACTTGCCAAATTCAGGTCGATAAACAACACAGATTAAGTCG
>JAJYHS010000204.1 GCA_021784635.1 bacterium | reverse complement strand
GCATCGAGAATAACTTCTCACGCTGATCCAACGGATGCGCCAACAGCTGCGCCACCACGCTATCGCGTGTCTTCGCGTCTGCGCCCGGGCACGCTTCCGCGTACCGAATCACCCATTCAGATCGATCCTTTTCCTGCTGAATTTGATCGACCTTCTTTTGCAATTCCGATATCTGTTCTGCGTAACGCATAACATCTCCGTTGTCCGCGTGTTTCTTTTTGTCTTCGCCCGGCAACGCGGGCCAATTGCCCTTCATGCTGCTCTTGACGTACTTCTCGTAGGTGTAGCTGTAGCACGGCTTAGCCGCGGTAGCGACCATCGTCTCCTGAGCAGGGCCGTTGCTGGGTCCAAACCACCAGATGTAGAAATCGGTCATCCCCTGGGGGTTCTTCGCTTTGTTGAAGACGTTAAAAAAAGCGAGGCTTCGACCCCTCGTTGGGACGTTATTTTGAAAGTAAACAAAGAAATTTGGCTGCCCAATCTTTTGGGCGCTCTAACGACGTGTATTGGGTTTTTGACATTATTATGGGTCGATGTACCGCTTATTAGAAGTTACGGTGTCGAAGTGGCCAGTGCGGTTATGATTTCTTGGTTAGCGACAAGTTTCGGAATTTTGCCGCTTTTGATGTTATTTCCGCATCCGGTACCAAGAAGATGGGTGACACGAAAGGTAAAATGGCCATTGTGGATAGTTCAACGGGCTAAGCCGATTGCCGCATTCATTGTCACATTATGTGTTGTCCTTATAATGACGGCCCACCACCTTTATTGGACGGCCCGTCTGTTTAACGATATTCCTAAGGGTGAACCGGCTCGCGTTTCGACCGAGAAAATCGCGCAATCTGTTGGCGGAGTGATTCCGCTCGATATCGCAGTTAAGTCTAACGTGAAATCGGCTTGGTCTGACCCTGCGAAACTAAAAAAGCTAAAAGCACTATTAGCAAAATTGCGTGATACAAATGGCGTCGGTGCTGCGCTGAGCGTGCCGAACTTCTTTTATGAGCTGGCCGAAATATCAAAGCCAATTTTGCCGATATCGCGTGCCGCCGTTTCGGAAATTTATTTTCTGTATTCAATGTCTGACCATGATCCGTTAGACCGTTATCTTTCGTCTAATAAAAGAATTGTGCGTATCGCCTTACGCATTCGAGATCTACCTTCAAACGCGGCAAAGGCGCTGGTGCAAAAATTGAAACGGCAGGTTCAAAACTACTTTCCACACGATCGTGTCGGGACTGGCGGGACAGGTGCAACTGTTCACGTGATTCAAGATTATATTTCGTCAGAATTGATCGGTGGATTTTGGCAGGCGCTGCTCATCATTGCCATTACGTTGGTTATTATTTTTCGCTCCATTCGGACGATGTTAATCGCGATGTTACCCAACCTAATGCCGCCGATTTTTCTTCTTGGATATCTTTCGTTGACGCATACTCCGATTAAACCGGGGGTGGCCGTTATTTTTTCGATTGCACTCGGATTGGCGTTTAATAATACGGTTTATCTATTGAATCGCTTGCGCGCTTTTAAGGAGTCTAAAGGGATCGTCAGATCCAGCCAAGTGACACAGGCGTTTTGTTTGGAGAGTAAACCGTGTTTGATTTCTACGGCGATTTTTTTAATAGGGTTCTCGGTATTTCTGTTTTCGTATTTTTCTTTGAATCGAACCTTCGGCCTATGTATGATTGTCTCGCTCACCGGAGGCGCTATTGGCGATCTCATATTTCTACCCGCAGTATTGGCATGCCGTAAAAAAATAATATTATAAGCATAGGGTCTAAAATCTCCAGGCGATTCCGGCGCCCCATTCGTAGTCTGAAGCCCACTCGGCGACGCCAGAAAACGCTTTCGACAGGAGGTATGACATTCGAACTCTACCGGTCCAGAGTTCGTGTGTGTCGTATTCAGCCTCAAGTGTAAGATTGAGGCGCGGCAAAAGAGTTATGGACTTGTCGAGATAAAATCGCGCCCCGCCGTTTGAATCAATCCACTCGCGAGATTGAAAATTGAGCGGCAAAAGATAGTCGATGCCCGCAACGGCGCGGCCATTACGAGAGGGATATTTGTTGCCACCAAAAAAGTCGGCGCCGATAAAAGGTGTAAAAAACCGGTTCACATAACGGCCATAGGTAAGAATAGATTCCCATTCGGTCGACCGAACGTTATCCCAGCCGGATTCCCACTGCGCAGTGAGAATGTTTCGTGTGTTTGATGTGGTTAAATAGCCGTCGGACAATTGACTCAAAAAATTCGCTTGGCCCCACGCATACCATGGGTCAAGGTACAACTTTGGCCGTATGGCTTTAAGTGTCGCGCTGGGGTGAAAGCCTTCGTAGTGAACCACTCGCGCCATGCCGCTCGCCATATGGTAAAGGAAATGACAGTGAAAAAACCAGTCGCCCATTGCATCGGCTTTAAATTCAATGACGACCGTCGACATCGGTGGCACGTCAACCGTGTGTTTCAGTGGCGCGTAGACCCCCTGACCGTTTATAACTCTGAAGAAATGCCCGTGAAGGTGCATCGGGTGATGCATCATGGTTCGATTAATCAAAATAAAACGGGCCACATAACCTTTTTTTATTCTAATCTCGTTGTTTGCCGATAGCCGATGACTATTCATGAGCCAAACGTAGCGCTTCATATCGCCGTCGAGCGTGAGACGAAAAGTTTGTACCGGAACCTTTTTCGAAAATGCAGTGGGATGAACGGCGCGAAGTTTATTATACGGCGACCATGGCCGTCGTGGGTCCATACCGTCTACGGCAAGATTTTTTCGCGAAGATATATCGGTAGCCAGGGGCCAGAAATCGTAAGCATATTTTTTGGCGTCTTGGGGGTAAGAAACTTGCACCTTTGACTTAGATATTTCGTGTTTAGGCGACTTTGGCTTCATAGCGCCGGTGGGCATGGACATGCCTGACATCGACGTCATTGACGTTTTCATCATCTTCATGCCGGCGCCCATAATGTGAGGCTTGTCGAATATCCCCGCTTCGACGCGCGAATCGGACATCCCCATCGTCCCTTGCGGAGTGAGTGCAAAAACTCGCCGCCAAGTGAGTTTGCCCATGGTGGCATAAAGATTTGGCCACGGGATTGCGGGCGCCGCATGCGGCTGACCATGGCCAACCCAAATAGAAGCAAAACCTGAACCGTCTTCGGCCGTGGCGCGAAGTTCGTAAGACCCGCGTTGTGGAACATGAATCAAAACATCATACGTCTCGCCCACAGCAATCAATAGCCGCTTCTGTAGAAACGGCTGAACTCTTTGCCCGTCCGCCGCAATAATTTTCATTGGCCCACCGGCATATTGTAAATAAAAATAGGTCATTGAGGCGGCATTCACAAAGCGTAAGCGTATCCAGTGACCGCGCAGAGATTGCCCGTGCGGGGCCAAAATATGCACCGTCGTTTTGCCGTTGGCTAAAAAATAATCGTAGGCAACATCGGAAATATCCATCGGCGGCATCCGCAAAAGTTCGCGCTTGAAGTAATCTTCGAGACGACCGGCGCGAATAGCTCCGATCAAACTTTGTGCTGTGCCTTTTTCGATTGAATACCAGTCGAGCCCGCGTTTGAGGGTGTTTAGAATTTCGCTCGGCCTATCGGTCGTCCAATCTGTAAGAACAACAGGCTCATCAAGAATGTTCTTACGTTTGTGATTTTTTTTTGTGATGACAATTGCGCCGACGATTCCGCGTTGTTCTTGAAGGCCGAAATGAGAGTGGTACCAGTACGTGCCGCTTTGGCGAATCGGGAATTTATACGTATAACTTTGATGCGGCGGAATAGGTGCACCCGTGAGGTACGGAACCCCATCCATCTGATTTGGAACCAAAATTCCGTGCCAATGTAGCGATGTCGGAACATCAAGCTCGTTGTTCACGTGAATGACAGCCTCATCGCCTTCGACAAATCGGAGGACCGGCCCGGGGCTCGTGCCGTTAATTAAGAAATCAGTAGCCGATTTGTTTCCGATTTGAACCCGTTTTTTTGCAATTGTTAAATTATATGAAACCGTTTTCGCATTCGCGATGCCGACGAAGAATAGAGCGGCGACGGCAAACATGCTGAAGGTGAATCTGTTTTGATTAATTGTCATTATGTCGAACGCCTACATTGAGCTGTAAGTTTGTGAACCGCCAAGATGGCCCTGCACAATGAGTGCTAAAACAAAAATGATAGCGATGGCAATATAAAAAGAATTCACAAATTTCTGCTGACGATGCAATCGATGTCTTGAATAAAATAAACCAAATAACAAAATAGCTAAACTCGTTCCTAGCCATTTGTGAATCGTCATGCCGAGTACCCCGTTGTCGTCTTTCATCCAGAATAACCAACCCGCAGCGGCGGTAAGCGGCGTCACCACCGTTGCGCATAATAACGCCCACCAGCCGGTCTCGCGCAGAAAAATATTTTTCTTATATTTCGCCAAACAGTCGCTAAAAACTGAAAACGGTATGAGTGCGGCGGTGAAATTAACCAATATCGGGTGCAATTTCGTCGCGTTAACGAATTGTCGCAATATCTCCATCGATGACTCCTTGAGTTCACCTTAGAGGATAAATGAATGATCTGGCGTCGTCAGTAAAATGATTAATTTATGCGAAGTCGTCAGTCGCGACGGCTGGCTTGTGCCTGCCAACGGCGCCACTCCTCGATCTTTTTTTGAATTGTGACGGGGTTGTCACCGGCTACAATGACCGGGCCATGAGGGTTGCGGACAAGAAGCGTTTCGGTCACGGCGTTTAAGAAAGTTGGATTTTTAGAATTGCCGAGAGCGTGAACTAATAAAAACATATTTTGTAGCGAAGGTTGCTCGCGTAAACGTGCGATAATTTCAGTTTGCAATTCAAACGGCTCGTTCGGGCGATCTAAGATTTGGGATAAAATCGGACGTAGCGCTGGTAGCGCCTCCTCGGGCAGGCTGTTGAGTGCGGTTACCCGTGTGGCGACGCTTGCTCGCGAGTTTTCTACAATTTTTAAGCTTGAATTGTAAGGACTCAACCAGTTCGAAGCATCCATGTCTGAGCCAAATGCCCCAAACTGTTCCGAGGCTACAAACCATGGGGAGTGCGGATACTGTACGCCCCAAGTATCGTTGGCCACTTTTTCAAATATGTATTGGCCGTGCGGCGTATTTACAACAAATTTAGTGTCTTTTCGGCCAGCGGCCAAGGCGATTCGAAATGCAACCGGAAACTGCTTCAGGCTATTGATGAAATTTGAAAAATAACTCCAGTTGACGTTGAAATTCGGTTTTTGGCTTTGCCAACCGTCAATCAGTTCATTTGCGTTGTTATCATTTGTCTTGTTAAATGCCGCAATTGTTTTGCCGTGAGCTATAACTGAAAATCGGTTACCTAAATAGATAGAAAGAGATTCGTTTTGCGACGTGAACCATTTGCGGCTGAGTGGAAGTGAGTAAAGGCCTTCACCGGTGACGTGTACACAATATTTACCGTTCGAAACTAATCGCCGCGCAAAGTAAACAAATCGTTTGGTCGGAAACGGCTCAGCCAAGTTTTTATCCGGTTGCCGGATGATCGTGAGGTCGGGGTATTTGGGGAGCGGTCCGCAGTCTTCGGCGAGGTTCGAACGAAATAGCGGCAATACATAAATGAACGGACGACTTGACGCGACTCGGCCGTTGAACAGAACTTTGCCGTCGGTGACATTTACCGAGAAGTGATCATATCGAGACAAAAAGTCATATTGTACAGCTTGCGCCCGTCGCGAGGCGAAAACGAGGCACGTCGCTACGATGCAACTCGACGTAAGAACAGCCGAGCGAACCATCGGACCAAGAGTGAACTTTTTTGCGTTCTCATATTGGTTCATAT
>JAJYHS010000287.1 GCA_021784635.1 bacterium | reverse complement strand
ATTGTTCAATATTGATCCAACACAAGCTCGCCGTAACAATAACCGAAATGTGAAAAAAGTGGCCTAATAGTTTGCTGCTAGGGTGACGAGTCGTCACCCTGGCAAATCGCCGTTTTCGCGTCGTATTTGTCCGCCATATTATCGTTTCTTTCGTCGCGCAGCTGGGTAGCTGCATTTTCAAATTGGGTATAACTATCGCTCTTTTTGTCGAGATGGCAGGCGATATTAAAATGAGTCAAAGCCTGATTGTATTTTTTAATTTTAAATAACGATTGAGCGAGCGTCAGTTGCGAACGCACTGATTTGGGCTTGATCTTCGCGGCAAGAGATAAATACCGGACCGCCGCAGGATAATTTTTTTGCGTGTAGTAGAATTGGCCGGTTGCGTATTGTGCAAATTCGGATTTTTTGAACTGTCGGGCGACGTCATTAAAAACGCGCTCGGCGGCTGTCACCTTGCCGCTATTGTAGTAGGCTTGCGCGAGAAAAATCCGGTTATCGGGTAGCGATCCGTCGGCCGCAATTGCCCGCTCGCACGTTTCAATAGCTTGTTTAAGAAATCCGTCATTTGAATAGAGCTTACATTGACGGGCGAGCAGATCCTTTTGGCGGCCAAACTCTTGAATCATTTGCCTGAGAAGCGTGCGGCTTTCATAGTCCAGCTTATGTTTTGCAAAAATTTTTAACAGTTCATCATAGCTGGGGCGATATTTGGGGGCGAGTGCGATCGTTCGTCTCAGACTTTGAACCGCTTTTACGGTTTTACCGGCACGGTTGTATGCGATACCGAGAAAATACTCCGCCCGAAACTGATGCGGATCATGTACCAGTACCTGTTGGAGCATTTGAATTTCGCTTTGTACGTCGCCAGTCTTGCCGTACGCCAGAGCTAGAGCCATAGCCGCGATGTCTGAAATTTCATTTGAGTAAGGCGCGAGTAAATTAATCGCCTTTTGATACGACTTTTTCTTTAACAGTTGAAACGCCAAATGTTCACGGGCTGGAATCGAAAGGGACGCCGTCTCTGCGGCAAACACCTTTGGCCCCAGGGCTAAAATCGAGATTATGAGCACCATTTGAGCGGAATGCGCGATTTTCTTCATGTCTCAATAATAGAAATTCCTATTAAGGAGCGCAATGGAGTTTCCGATGAATATCATATGGCAGAACAAGACGATTCAAAAAAGAAGGATAACGGCAAAATCGTGGAATTCCCGCTGCATAGGGTGCGAAAACCTAAGGCCAGCGAAGTTCCCCCTGTTCCTAAAACCCCGGAACAAAAAAAGCAGGCACTGGTCGTGTCGCTGCTTTCGGCGATTGTGGTTGCGATGTTTTTTTCGCACCACACTGCTCCGAGCAGGGCTCCTCAGTCCATCGACATTCGTCCCGGTCTTCACCATGACATTGTCATGGCGGCAAAAATCAATCAAGAGTCGCTACGTGAACCTTCAAGTTTGGGTCTTGAGCCGACTTTGGTGGATCAGTTACGGTTCGGGTTACTTGGTAACCGGTATTCATTAAAGCTAACGTCGGATCACTCTCTGCGGTCGATCAGCTTTGAACAAAAGTCTGGTGCTCACCGCATTCGTGTTCAAGATCTGAACGCATTTGTTAAACAATACGGGCCGCTATTTCAAATTCCGTTCGATGACATAAAGGGCCCGACCAAGTTTCACGATAAACAGTATACCTTTGAGATTTTTGAACTTCGCGATAGGTCGCGATTAGTTGCACATGTGAACTTTATGCTTTTGAAAAATCACGCTCTCGAAGAAATGAACGTTCAACCCGTGGCAATGAAGAATAATTAGGGCAACATGTCGTTACTTTTTGGTCCGCAAAGTTCGAAATCCGAAGACGCTAACCGTGATGGGGCGGCACCACTTGATCGATTTGCAGCGGGCGTTATCGATTACGCCATTGTACTGATGCCTTTTATTTATTTGATTCTGGCGCCGTTTCAACGCGCGATCAAAGTGGCTGCAGTTTTTGGCACAGCTCCGGCGTGGGGCATTCCAATTATAACGGCACTTTCTGTTTTTTCTGTCGTCGTCATGATCTTTCTTTATCAGACGCTGATGGTGACTTTTTGGGGCGGCACGGTTGGTCAGTTACTTTTGGGCTTACGCGTTTGCAATCTTTGGGATCGTACTAAACCGCGCTTTGGCCAATCGGCGATGCGTTCGTTTTTTTGGTTTTTAAGTTGGATCGCATTAGGCGTTCCGTTTTTGGCAATTTTTGGCAATGAACTTCGGCGGACGATTCACGATCGCGTGGCCGACACGGTTGTGATTTCAGTGCGAAACGATCGGAAAGTTGAAAGCCCGACGCGACGGGCGGCGCTGATTGTTTCGGGTATTTTTTGGGCCGTAGGCGTCGTGGCCGTAATCTTTTTAGCCTCAACCGTAATTTCTTATCTCAACCAGTATTCGCAACAAAACGGGCTTATCGCACAGCTCGAAGCCGACAACGTTTTGTGCGAACAAGTTTCGGATGCGCAGGCGAACTGGCCGAACGAAAATGGTGCGCAAGCGAAACGCCTAAGTGTCGCCATGTCACTCTATACAGCCGGCATCATTGGCAGACATTGCCTTCAAGGGGAAGTTGAAAATTTGCCGTATGGTAAAACGGAACAACCTCTTCTTGACCTTGCAAAATCGTTTGTTTACGCCGATGCGCCCGGCCTTTCACAGAGCTACTTAACAAAAATTTGCCAGCTCAATTCTTCTAGTGTCGAATGCGCGATGAGCCAGTGGATGACCCAAATTGCGCACGGTAAATGGTCGAACGTTAAGGGCGAATTGGCCGCTCTCAATCATGTGCAAAAGGTCTTTCCATTTATATGGGCCGAGCGCGAGGCGATGGCACATAATGACTACCGGCTTGCGTGGTCGTTTCTACAAAAGTTGCCGGACGTAAAGGAACTCGCCGATTTTGCCACTCCCCAACGATTGAAGCTTCTGGTAGCGCTTGGCCATAATAAAGAAGCACACGGTGTCGCTGCGGCCGCATACTCCGCGCTTGATGACGATGCTAAACTTCGCGTGTCGTCATTTATGTGTGACGAGAACATTGGGTTGTCCTGTGCAAAACTTCAGAGTCGTGGATGCCAAATCTTTTCGCGACTGACATCTGAATATTCCGACGCGTTGAATTCCACGCAAGCTTCGTTGGCCTACCTACGCTTGTACGAGTGCGGCGACTCTACGCAAAACCCGGCGTCTATTAACTATGAACCGCTTTTGTCGCTTCCTTTAAATCGTAACGTCAAGGAATTAGTCGAAGCGATCAGCCGCCCGGGTACGCGGGCATTGAATAAAATCCGGCAACGAAAATCGCTTGGCGAAAAAGTTGTTGCGGAGGCTACGTGTCGAATTATCGAACGTACTTCCAACATTCAAAAGCTGACGGCACTGATGCGCTATTGGCGGGATAAACCCGATACGTTGGCTTGGCAAAGAGTCGGTGAACAATTGTTTAACAAGCTTTATCAATCGCACTCCTATGCATTGTCGGCCCAGGTTGGTAAAACCCTTCTTGCAGAAAAGATGTCGCAAATGAGACTTGCCCGGCAAATCCTCGCGCTCAAACATTCGAATCAAATGGCGCGGGCGCGAATGCGGTTGGCGGAATATCTGGCACGTTACCCGTCGCCACAATATGCAATGGGTGCAACGTCTGAAGATATGCGTATGCCGGCAAGTCTGCCGTTGCATAGCGCGGCGGCGACCACTCAATTCCGCACATTTGTTGATCGAACCGGTTTTGTGCACGTGGTTGAATTTTTGGAGAAGAACGCAAGCCCGAGGGGAAAATGATTTTTCCGCTTTTAGCCGGATTTCAGTCAATTTTTCGCGCCCCGGTCACTTGGGCGCTGTTCTTTTTGAATTTGGCCGTTTTGGTTTACACCTATGTGCCCGCGCAAAAATCGCAAATTGTTTTAGAAAATGAGTTACGCCAACCGGCTTTCAGTCAAATGCAGGGTCTCGTCTTTGCCCATTACATTAAGTCGAATCCGACGCGATATTTGGCCAGTGTGGTGAATCTTGCGAATCGAGCAGTGGAGCCTGGCGGCCGAGATGGTCGTGAAATTTTGGGTGGCATTGCCGTTCGCGATAACGGATTTATCAACCGCTCCACGCGCCTCACGGATAATATCGGCGATCCTATTGCGTTCAACTGGTGGGAGAAGAAGGTTGCTGAATTTAAAAGCGTGCGTGATGCCGACCCGAGCTATCAACTTGGAGTGACCGCCGCACATAATGATCTCAAACATTGGATCACCTACCAGTTTGTCCACAGCGGGGTCGCACACTTCTCTGGCAATATGCTTTTCTTTCTTATTTTCGGTTGCAGCCTTGAAATGATTTTTGGCGGTTTGGCCGTGCTTGTTATTTATTTGATGTCAGGCATAGCGGGAGCCATGATGTTCATGACGGTAAACCACGGATCGGCTATTCCACTTATTGGCGCAAGCGCTGCAATTAGCGGTATTGCCGCATTCTTTTGCGTTATGCTTTGGACTCGTCCCGTTCGTTACATCTATTTTTTATTTATACCAAAACGCGATTATGTGGGTTTTGCGTATTTGCCCGCGTGGATCACTTTGGTGCTTTGGATGCTTTCAGATATCGCAGGGCAGTGGGCGACGCCTCCCGGGTTGGGTGGTATCGCTTATGCGGCGCACTTCGGTGGCGAATTATGCGGTATCGCGGCCGCGCTTATTTTATTGAGTATGCGTAAAATTCGCGGTCAACCATTGCTACCCGAACTCAATAATTGCCCATCATTTTGGAGCAAACCCTCGGCGAATGGTGTTCTCGGTAACAACTCGCGGGTCCATGTATTGTAAAAGGTATTCTGGGCCGCCGGTTTTACTTCCAAGGCCTGACATTTTAAAGCCACCGAACGGATGGCGCCCGACCATCGCCCCCGTGATTCCGCGATTCACGTAAAGGTTGCCGCACAAAAATTGATCACGCACTTTTGCGATATTGGCAGGGGAGCGCGAATAAAGTCCGCCGGTTAAACCGTATTTTGTGGCATTTGCGATCTCTATTGCTTCGTCGAGATTATTCGCTTTTATCACAGCTAGGACTGGACCAAATATTTCTTCTTGCGCCAACTCGGAATTCGGGTCGACATCCGCGAAAATATGCGGGCCAATGTAATACCCTCCGCTTGGGGCTTCGCCACGGTAAACCAGACGCGATTGCGTCCCAGCACCCTCGCTTTGCTCGGAAAATTTTTGAATCGTGCGTGTGATACGATCAAAAGCTTCGTGATCGACAATTGGCCCCATGTAAGCATGCGGGTCGGCGGCATCGCGCACATAAATGCTGCGAGCCGCTTCGACAAGACGATTGAGAAAGCGTTCGTAATTTTCTTCAAGTACAATCACACGGCTGCATGCGGAACATTTTTGCCCTTGATATCCAAAAGACGAATACAAAACTCCAGTAACGGCCTCGTCAAGATCTGCGTCCGAGTCGATAATTATTGCGTTTTTGCCGCCCATTTCAATAATCGCACGTTTCACGAAATTTTGGCCGGGTTGAACATTTGCGGTTTGTTTTACAATTTCAAGACCCACGGCTCGTGAGCCAGTGAAACTAATGGTTCGAATGGCGGGATGCGCGACGAGATAGGCACCGACGTCTTCGCCCAATGCTGGAACAAACGAAACCACTCCCTTGGGGCAACCGGCTTCAAGCAAATGGCGCATAAGTCGTGCGCCTATGAGTGAGCTTTGCTCCGCCGGTTTCATGATGCACGTATTGCCACTAACAATTGTGGCGGCCACTTGGCCGCACAATATCGCAAGCGGAAAGTTCCACGGAGAAATAACAAGTGTCGGACCGCGAGGGATATGTTCGAGCCGACTGTCTTCACCGAGTACAAAACTAACTCTTAAACCCGCTCCAAACCGCTCGGCTTCGCTCGCGTAGTATTCACAGCACTCAACGGCCGTCGC
>JAJYHS010000191.1 GCA_021784635.1 bacterium | reverse complement strand
ATTATGCGAACGTTCATCCGCGCGGCCCCGGCGCTTAAAGAACTCGCGGTTTTAGGTAAAATTACAAGCGGCATACGGCAGTGGGGTCCGCCGCTTGAGTTTGATCGAATCGTCGTCGATGCGTTTTCAACAGGACATTTTTTGGCCTTATTGCAAGCGCCGATCGGCATGGCGGACCTCATCGAAAGCGGGCCGATGGGTGAACAGTCGCGCCGCATTCGAGATGTCATAGAGCGCGCCGATTTATGCCAATACGTGATCGTGACACTCCCCGAGGAATTGCCCGCAAGTGAGGCGATTGAACTAAATGCGGATCTCAAATCGCGTTACGGAGTCAATGCTTCAATCATCTGCAATCGCGTATACGAAGCGGGCCTAAACAGGGACGACTTTTTGCAAATTAAAAGATCGGACCCATCGAACTCGTCAGATGCGTTTGCTGAATTTGTGCTCAATACGATTCAAAGCCAGGCGCGCCAATTAAAGGAGCTTGAGCGGGCACTCAAAGAGTTTCACGTGCTGCCTCTTGTGTTTTCTGATGCCAGTCAAACGGTGATCGAAATGCTTTCGCAGAAACTAAATTGGGTGTGAACACGTGATCACAAATCTTTTGCAAGATAATAAAATCATAATTTGTGTGGGTAGCGGCGGGGTTGGCAAAACGACTTTAAGCGCGAGTTTTGCCGTTGCCGCTGCAAAAATGGGCCGCCGCGTTTTGGTCATGACGATTGATCCATCAAGACGGTTAAAAGTGGCTCTGGGGATTGAGTCTCGTGGCTCGGCCACAATCAGGCGTGTACCAAACCAAAATTATCAAGGAGAAATCTTTGCGCTATTACTGGATGCGGAATCGATTTTTCGCGAATTTATAACCTCTTCGTCAACAGATGCAACTGTTGCAGACCGGTTACTAAAAAATCGGCTATATAAGGAACTCTCGACGACCCTTAGCGGCTCGCAAGAGTTTACGTCACTTCTACAGCTTTCAAAAATTGCAACCGACGAGCGATTTGATTTGATTATTTTAGACACCCCTCCCGCGCAACATGCCATTGACTTTCTTGAGGCGCCCGAAAAAATTGGTGCGCTTTTTCAAGATAAAATCGTGCGCTGGTTTATTGGCGACGAGGCCGGCGGGGGGATCATTCAGCGCCTGATTTCAAGTGGTACGCGCACCGTTTTATCCGCTCTTGAGCGAATTACAGGCAGCGGGTTTATGCGTGAGCTTAACGACTTTTTCGCAAGCGTGCGCACTGTGCAGGCGCGAATTGGCCAGAAAACTCAGATGGTACAAGAGCTGCTTCATTCAAAAACCACGGCGTTTGTTCTTGTGACGGGCTTTAATGAAGCTAAGCTCCACGAAGCTGAGGAGCTCAATACTTATTTGCGTTCATCAGGGTTTCGCTTGGAGCTGACCGTAATCAACCGCGCTTTTGTCGAAATCTTAGGCGGTTTGGGTGAGCCAGAAAACGAAAAATTAGCTATTGAATATAAAAAATGGCGGGATTATCACGCGGGGCGAGAGAAGCTTTATCTGGAATATGTGAAAAAATGGCGGCAAAATTTAACAGTAATTCGTATTCCTGACCTGAATAGAGAAATGTCAGGGCTTTCGAGTTTGGAGGTCATTGCCGATGAATTGGTTGAAGCCGCTCGCGTTCATAATAAGTAGTTTGTTTCTATTTAGTTGTGCTCATATGCAAGGAACCGGCTACTACAAATCATATCGAGATCATCAGCAAGAAATGGTTCAGAAATTCAGCGCTGCAAATCAACTTCTTGGCGAAGGTGATTATCTCGAGGCGGCGCGCGCATTTGACGGCATTACGTTAAGCGCGCCCATTAACCAGCTTGACCTAATTGTGATCTATAACGCCGGCCTTTCTTATTACGAGGCGGGTGAGTGCAAGATCGCAAGCGAACGGTTACGAAGAGTTGTAAGGCTCTCACGAAATGTGGCCCCGCAAATTGAGGGGCGAGCCCTCATTCAATTGGCCGATACCTATACGTGCCTTGGGCAAGATTCAATGTCGATTCCGACCTTGATCGAAGCCGCACAAGGGAATTTTAATTTTCCGCCGGATGTGACATTGGCTGAAATCCCCGCCCGGTTAGCTGCGGCGTACGCGCGCATAGGCAATCGTCGTGTGGCCCGGCATTATTATGCAATTGCTGAACAGGGTTTGGGTCAAATTTACAACTCGATCGAATCAGATCGTGATCGAGCTAAATATATCGCTCAAATTCTATTGGGGATGGGCAATATGCAAGAGCTTAACCCGCGAACGATGACGGGAGAGCAGTATATCGCGAGTCTTCGCGCGCTACAGAAATATCTTTTTAAAGTTGTCGAGTTGGATGTTCGAAATTCGTCGCAATCGGCCGCCAATCAAATTATCAACGCGTATAACGGCGTCTGGTATTATATCGACAAAGTAAATAAAAAAAGGTTGAACGATTTGGCCAGGCGGCGAATTGCGCGGCGCAAACTACAGTTGGCCGAACTTGCCGTGCAAGCATTGAGAGCTCTTAACCGGCAACACATTCCGGACCCCGATGATCCGCCGATCGTGACTCAGTTTTTGCGGCAGATGAGCCAACGCAAACTTGAGTTTCGCAACTACATTGCCACAAATATTGTGGGTACGAATTTGACGCGAGAAGCACTGCGTGCGCAAGGTTTAAAGCGGGGCGGTCGCGTGCTTAATCCAAACCCGATTTTGGAGCAAAAGGCTCTCGCAAGAATGCGAAATGTGATGCAGAAAAAGAGAGCGGCATCGCATCCATGATTCGGCGGTTTTGGCTCGGCTTTACCTTTGTGTTTGCTGGCTTTAAACAGTTTCGCGAACGGCCGGGTCTGAAAAGGTGGGTCATACTGCCGCTTATTCTTGACCTGCTAATTTTTATTCTAGGTATTTATCTCGGGACGAAATACATTCACGGCCTGCTTCTGCGAATTTTATATTTCATTTTCTATTTATTTTTTGTTTATGTGTCGGCGTCTATAATCGGCTCTCCGTTTTATAGGATTCTCGCGTCAAAAACTCTCGATCAACTTGGATATACACGCGACTATAAAGACTTAAACTCGCGCTTAGCCCACTCAAGCCGAATGATGATTGCGTCGTTTGGGCGCGCGGCGATTCTAATTTCTTGCTCCGCAATATTATTTATTTTGTCATTTGTGCCGGTGCTCAATTTTTTAGCTGCTTTTGTTGGCTTTGTGCTGATTGCGTTTGATTTGACTGATTACACATTTGCGTTGAAAGGTTACCACTTGGTTAAACGGTTTCGATTTTTGCTCCAGGCATGGGCTGAGTATTTTGG
Organism: bacterium; assembly: GCA_021784635.1. Classification (GTDB taxonomy): domain Bacteria; phylum Bdellovibrionota; class Bdellovibrionia; order Bdellovibrionales; family UBA1609; genus RBG-16-40-8. The sequence continues at coordinate 2,694 of JAJYHS010000191.1, read as the reverse complement.
GATGGCTGTTTTCATCGGCTTGACAGCGTTCATCCCAGGCCTCATCGTCTTGTGCATGCCGTTTGGGATTGTTGGCGCAACAATTGTCGCACACAAAGCGAGCGGCTCGGCAGCAAGTTCTTAGCGGGGTAACGTGTACATTCAGGATGAGATTCATAATAAAATTGTCGAAAACTGTTCCCGCGTAACGGAGTGGTATCACGAGCGCGCAAAGGGTTTAGAATTTCCGGTTTACGCGAGTTTTGACGTGCGGGATTCTGGCGAAAAAGTTGTGCCTGTGGATGCTAATTTGTTCCCGGCCGGGTTCAATAATATTTGTCCCACTGACAAAGAGGCGGCTCACGAAATTGTCCGCCGGTATGTCAGTAACCATTATGGGGAAGTTAAAAGCCTGGCGCTTCTTTGCGAAGAGCATACCGGCAATGTTTTTTATTGGGAAAACATTCGAACGCTTTTAAAAATTTTTGAAGCGGCCGGCTATTCTATTTCGGCCTGTCTCCCGAGGGAAATGAATCAGCCCGTCACGGTCGCAACATCTTCGGGCGCAAATGTTGTTGTTCATTCAGCAATCAATCGCGACGGTCAGATGTGGGTAGACAATCAAAAAATTGATCTTGTTATTTGCAACAATGATTTTTCTGTTGATTACGAACAATGGTACGAGGGGATTCGAACTCCGTTTAACCCTCCGCGCGAGTTGGGATGGTATCGGCGCAAAAAATACAGTTTTTTTCAACAATATAACGTGTTGGTAACTGATTTTGCCAAATTAATAGACATCAATCCGAATTGCCTGCAGGTGGCCACCGACGTTTTTTCTCCGTTTGATGCGAATGATGTTGATAGCCGCGATCAACTTGCGAAAAAGGTAGATGAGTTTCTGGATCGGATCCGCGAACAGTATAAAATTCAAGGGATAAAAAGTGAGCCGTTTTGTTTTCTGAAAAACAATTCGGGGACTTATGGATTGGCCGTTATGCAGGCTCGTTCAGGCGCCGAAATCCAAGATTGGAATAACAAAGTAAGAAAAAAAATGCGCGCCGCTAAGGGCGGTCGCGAGGTGACGGAGCTGATTATTCAAGAGGGTATTCCGACTCGTTATCATGAACCCGACGGTGGTGCCGCCGAGCCTTGTATTTATACCGTGGGCGACGATCTCGTGGGCGGATTTCTGCGTTCGCATTCTGAAAAGGGTCCCGATGAAAGTTTGAATTCACCGGGCGCCGTTTACAAGCGCCTTTGCGTTTCGGATCTACAAATTAAAATTGCAAACTGCCCAATGGAGAATGTTTATGGTTGGGTTTCACGATTAGGCGTTCTAGCGATCGCGCTAGAAGCCCAAGCTGGGGATATCAAATTTTATGGATATCGCTGATTAACTAAAAAGTTTCGCAAGCTCGACAAATGTTCGAACCATCACGCCCGAGGCACCTTTCTTTGCACTATAATTAAGTCGGTTCCCGACGTGCCAGGCTGTACCGGCAATATCAAAATGCGCCCAAGGGATTTCTTTATCGACAAATTGTTCAAGAAATGCCGCCGCAGTTGATGCTCCGCCGCCTTTAAACGAAGAAATGTTTCTTAAATCGGCATAAACGCCCTTCATATCACTCACATAATCGTCGTGAATCGGCATGGGCCAAACCAGTTCGCCGGAATTTGCCGCGGCCTCTAAAATTTTATTTCGCAATTTTTCATTACGCGTAAACATTCCGGTATAAGTATTACCAAGGGCGACAACACAGGCGCCGGTCAATGTCGCGGCGTCAAAAATGGCGCTGAGTTTCTGCTCGCTGGCGTAAGAAAGCGCATCCATCAGTATGAGCCGACCTTCGGCATCAGTATTGTCAACTTCTACTGTTTTTCCATTTCGTGCTCGTAAGACATCACCCGGTTTATTGGCCAAGGGGCCCGGCATATTTTCAGTTGCAGGCACAAAACCAACGGCATTTACCTTGAGCTTTAGTTTTGCGATCGCAAGTAGCGTGCCGATTACTGCGGCCCCACCACACATGTCAAATTTCATTTCTTCCATCGCGGCGGAGGGTTTGATACTGATGCCACCAGAGTCAAAGGTTACGCCTTTGCCGACAAAACCCACGGGCTTTTTTGATTTGGCGCCGCCATGATACTCCATGATTATAAAACGGGGATCAACGGCGCTACCGAGTGAAACTCCGATCAGTCCGCCAAAATTTTCTTTTTTTATTCGTGCGCGATCCCATACCGTAACCTTTAATCCAGTGCCCTTGGCCGCGGTCGCGACGGCGTCAGCTAAAATTTCGGGGGTCATTAAATTACTTGGGGTGTTACCGAGATCGCGTGCAAAATTGACGCATTCGCAAAGCGTTGCCGCAGTTTCGACGGCCTTTTTTATAGTTGCGGAGTTGGTCTTCTTTTCGACAACAAGATCGATCTGTGAAAGTTCAAACGGCGCGCCGTTATGCTCGTCTTTTTTGGTTTTAAATTCGTTAAAATCGTATTCAGCAAGGTATATTCCTTCGGCGAATGCTTGAGCTGTGGCAGCCGAATTTTTCATTAATTGAACCATTGGCTCAAACGCCACATCAGCTGCTTTAATTTTATTGGCCTTAAGACATGAATAAACAGAGGCGCCGAGGCGGCGAACATCCTCGGCCGTCTTTGTCTTTTCGTCGACCCCAAAGACAATCACGTTTTCATAACCGCTAACTC
>JAJYHS010000181.1:993-6059 GCA_021784635.1 bacterium | reverse complement strand
AACACCAGCCGACCCCCTTCTCGTCACTCTTAAAGACGCTTCGACTGAGACCCAATTAGAACCAAAATATCTTTGGATCGGCGAAGATTATCAAATAGAAACGGTCACGCTCGCGGGGCAGTCGATCGCGGATGTCGGTATCGCCAATCCCAAAATATTTAAATATGCCCGATTTACGCTGACTTTTCGAATACCCAAGCCGTTCATGAGTTCGAAACTGTCGCCCCTCACGATCACCGATCCGGCTGGGCTGCCGGTTAAATTGATGAAAGATTCAACTCAGGTGGTCCCTTTGGGGACCACGGCCTTGTGACTACCGCTGCTGTGATGACAGCTTTGAGAGCAAATTTAAGATTTCAAGATAGAGCCAGACTAGAGTGACGATCAAAGCAAACCCACCGTACCATTCCATATATTTTGGCGCGCCCATCTGAGCCCCGCGATGGATCACTTCAAAATCCATAATCAGATTCAAGGCCGCGACAATCACAATACCAACTGAAATCGCGATGCCGATCGGCGAGGCACTGTTTAAATACGGGACAGAATGCCCAAACATACCCATCACCATATCCACAAGGTAGGTCATCATTATGGCGCCGGTCGCGAAAAAAACCACTTTTTGAAAAAGCGGCGTCGCACGAATGACTTTAAAATGATAGAGCGCAAGCATCAGCCCCATAGTGCTGAGAGTAAGAAGAAATGCGTTCATGGCGATGCCCGGATAGGCACGTTCGGCAATAGACGAAATACTGCCAAGAACCACACCTTCAGCAATTGCATAGATCGGCGAAAGCGCGGGAGCGAGATTTTGCTTAAAGCTAATTACAAGGGCTAAAATAAATCCGACGATCAAACACAGAAACATCAACGGCGCGCCGCTTGGGCCCCAACCGAAATACCCTCCTGCAATTAAAAGCAGAAATAGAATTCCGGTTTTATTGACCGTGCCAGACACCGTCATCACGTCACTGCCGTACGCGGCGTGCGGCCGACTAAACGCTTTGCGAAGCGCTGGATTACCAGATTTTAATTCGCCAAAACTAAATGCCATTAACTGCCATTATATGACTTTTACCGATTGTTGCAAGCCCCGGATGTCGAACTGTTTACCGAGGTTTTAACTGAGCAAAATATTTATTTTGTAAGCGTAAAGAGAACGAAGACCAAACGGCCGCAGAAATTTGAAGTCATCTAGGAGCTAAAATAATAATGAAAATATCAATTTCGACATTCGTGGTTTTTACTTTGATGTTTAACCCGTTGTACGCTCATGCCTCGGCGAGCAAAAGTAACGGCGGCGATAAAGGCAATTTCAGCCTATCTCAACCACTTTCTGAACATACGTTTAAATCTGGTGATCTCGTTACCTTGCCCGACGGTCGTATCGGCAAAGTAGAACGGATATCCAAACACGGCCGTCTCGCTGAAGTATATTTTGGGCTTGCCGCTAGCCCGACTCTTACGGCGAATCAACAAAGGGCCGGCTACCAATACCAGTGGCATCTTGAAGCTCATAGCGCCATACTACCGCCGAGCGATCTTAAATTAATGCCTGCTTATTCATTCGCAGCGGGTCAACCCGTATTGACGCAAGATGGATCAAGAGGTCTCGTTGCGGCAGTACTAAGCAATGGCAACATTGCGGTTCTTCGTAATGCCGCAAAGAAACCTACTTTATTTAGCCCGGACGAACTGATTCACGAAGTTCGAAAACTCGGCGGATTTCGTACGAAACAATATGTAAATATTCAATTGCGCGTTCTTGGGGGGAGGCCGAAAGTAAGCTCGTTTAAAATAAAATGTAAAATTCTAAGCCTCTGGGCTAATGGTATGGCGCTCGTTTCATTTGCACTCCCCATCACCTATCTTGCGGAGAAACCTTCACTAATTCAAAAAGCGTCTTCTCGGCTTTTTAAATCGAAATACACGCAGCGGCTCGAACTTCTATTGCCACTCAGCACCCTCAGAGGTGAACCATCTTGCCCCTCGGTCATAAGTGGTGAATCATTTTCAGACGACTACTAATGATTGATCGTCTCAAATTGAATCAGTTTATATTTCGTCGAACATGTTTTAGACACTGTCATTGCCGTGCACAATTTTGTTCCATGCGAAGCCACCTGCTTAAGATGAAGTGACAAATCTCGGCCCAAAAGTTGCAGTCATTTATAGTATGAAGCAAAAATTTTGGTCCTTTGCATTTTTATCGCTTGCAGTTGCAACATCGGGTTGTTCAAACGGTTTCAAAGCCGTACTTGGCTCAGCCCAAAATGCTTCATCAACTCAGTCGGTAGGGGCGACAGGCCCGGCTGGCGGGAGCGGATCTACAACAACCGGCGTGGGCTTGTCGGCCAAGTATCCTGGCGACGTCGGCATACAATATGATCCGAGCGTCATTAACTATACGAATTTCGAAAACGGTTACAACGGTTGGACAAATTACGACCCCGGCACAATCGGCCGATATATCAACATAGTGGATAACCCGGCGATGGCCAACGGCGGTTCGCACTATCTTCAGACGACGGTGACTATGTCGCAACTCAACAGTAACCTAGGCCCCTATATTTCGGCGTATGTTCAGTATCAACTACCAACACCGGTGCCGGTATTGTACGAGCGAATGTATGTGCAAATTGTCGGCAACACACTTCATCCGCACCATTGGATTCGCGTAACGGCTGGCAATCCAACCTACAATAGCGACGGTTTAGCCGATACAGTGCCCGGTGGTAATAATGGATTTTGGTATAATTTTGACCTGACAAGCAATAACACTTTTTTTTATTACGTCTATTGGTATCTGATGCGATCGGGCCGTTGTAATAACGGAACCGCCGTACCGGGTTGTGCAGGCGATCAAGGGGTCACCTACTATTATGGCAACGGTTTTAATCCGGCCAACCAAACACCCATGCCGCGAAATAAATGGTTCTGTTTAGAGCTCGAAACTAAAGTGAATGACGTCGGTCAATCAAATGGGCTTTTAAAATATTGGGTCAACAATCAACTGGTTGGTGATTTTGAACAGGGCACTCCGCTTGGAACTTGGCTACGCGACCAGTTTTTCACCTTCGGCCAATACGACACGAATCCACAACCATTTTCAGGATTTAATTTTCGCTCGGCAAGCGACGTGCTTATAAAGCGCGTTTTACTGGGCTCATATTACCAGGCTAACGACGCCTATATGGCCAATGCGTCGCAAGACCAAACCATTTTGTACGACGACGTTGTCTTGGCCACTCAACGCATCGGTTGCAAAGACTGACAAAACCGACTGCATACTCTCGCCCTAAGATAGACACGGCCAAATTCGTGCTGCAAAATAAATTCTTAGGGGGATCAGTCATGTTCGGCGCCTTTCTGCTCGTCTTTGTCGCATTCTTAGCGGGCTGCTCGGGTGCTAGCAGTTCCAACGCTTACACTCCCGGGAGCACGACCCGCACTCTAACCAGTTATGTAACTGTGTCGAACACGGCTGTTATTACCTATGCGTTTAATACGACCAAGCGTGTCTGTTACCAAATCAGTATGTATACAAATCCGTGCGCGACCGCACGCCAAGACCTCGGTTTAAACGGCAACTGGCTCGATTTTTCGTGCAACGTCGTGGAGGGTTTAGCGACTAGCAGTTATGCATCCACAACGAATATCTTGAATGCAACTTATGTAAGTTTACAAACAGACGACTTGCCCAATTACGACAGCAATTATTATCCCACTTCGGGGTCATATAATTTTACGGCGAATGGCTTTACGGTTACGGGACTATTCGACACGCTTTACCAGTTGTACACTACGGCCTTCCCCGACCCGAATTCAATTTCGGCGCAAAATGTGACGATGTATGTTCCACTCAACCCGACCGAGGCTTCGCCGCCGAAATCACAAACAATGGGCATGGGCGCAGTGGGGATGGCCCTCAACGGCGTCATGATTTTTGACGATGTCGCGGCCGGGACCGACAATATTTTTGCTGAAGACGGCTCGTTCGACCAATGCGGCGGCCACCCGCAAAGTAACGGCGAATATCATTATCACGGTGAACCGTTTGCTTTAAGTTACGACGACGATCGGCTTATAGGTGTCATGCGCGATGGATTTTTCATTTATGGCCGAAACGACAATTCAAATTACGCAAGCGATTATGCAAGTTCAACGTACATAAACGAACCCGGTAGTATCGCTAACGGTTACCGTGACAACGGTTTATCGAGTCAAGGCGGCGACACGCTCACGGGAACATCAAGCGATATGTACATTTACGGCGGTCACGTCGGCGTACCACCGACAGGTGGTAAGTCGATTTTTCATTACCATTTGACGGAGTGGAAGGGGTGTTATGATGAATCCGGCGGAATAAAATCGGCCGACGACGGCGAAACGGACGATTCTTATAATACTCCAACGGAAACTTGTTCCGGCCAATGGGTTGATGCGTGGCTACTCACCGGCCACGGCAACGGCGGAGTATTTCAGACGCTACCCTCAGGGTTAATCGGGCAAACACCATCGCAAGCAACGACTGCCGTAAGGTATTACTATGGCACGCCCGCAAACTGCACCGGTTGCTGAGAATCGATTAATTTCGTTTACTGTTAATTATTATACGAAGAATATTTGACCCCAAATTATATTTGGGCGACATACACTCAAAATTTATAGATCGCCTTTGCGACGGCAATTCCGCGTACCCCGTAAATGGCCCATTCCCGGCATCATTGCTAACATAAAAAATTGGTTGTCTGTTCTTAAAGACAGCGGCGGCTTCGCTTGAATCAACAGAGTCGACCAAATACTTACCGACTATACGTTCAGCGACTTTATTATTAACGATGTTTAAAACACTCGTTGCGTTGGTATCAAGCGCGAGACTGTTTCCGATTGTATTAGCTTCAACCAATATCTTGGCACCTTTAGCGTATGGGCAGGTCCACAGTACAACCTTATGCGAAACGGTTTGAGCCCCCGCCGTTTGAATTGCCGCCAACGTGACGGTCATCACTGAAACTAAAATTGTAACTGTCAACTTTATCGCTTTTATCACTGGCAACCCCCTT
>JAJYHS010000181.1:0-983 GCA_021784635.1 bacterium | reverse complement strand
GAACTGGTCGCGAGTCTAACGTTACAATCGCGAAGGCATCAAGAACTTTGTGCAATGTTGAAACCATTACGGTTTCAACCCAAAAATTGCAGTGATTCGACATTACAATTTTCAAAAATGGTGACAAAATGCGGCTCTGGCACAACACTAAAACGAACAAACTGCGGGAACAAAAAGCGAACCGAGTGACCAATGGCACAGCTATTTGACGAATTTAAATTTAAGTCGGGAAAATCGGCTAAAAATCGCGTCGTCCTTGCACCTATGACGAATTTGCAAAGTCCAACCACTCAGTTAAGCGACGAAGAATACAAATGGCTTTTGTTGCGTATACGCGGTGGATTTGGAGTGGTCACAACTTGCGCAACCCATGTGATGAAAACAGCACAAGCGTGGCCAGGTGAACTCGGAATTTACAGCGACCAACACATCGCCGGTTTTCGGCGTCTGGCCGAGGTGGGGCACAAAGAAAATTGCTTGATTATACCACAACTGTTTCACGGCGGATTTCGCTGCCCGTCGAATCTCACGGGCGTGCAACCGGTTTCAGCAAGCGAATTCGTTATCGAAATGCCAAATTTTGAAAAGCCGCGCGCTCTTGAACTAAATGAAATTGCCGAGATAGAAAATGCCTTCGCTCAAGCGGCCCGCCGAGCGATCACCGCCGGTACGGTTGGCGTCGAGATTCACGGCGCTAACGGATATTTATTTTCGCAATTTCTCAGCCCGCTTACCAATTTCCGCGCCGACAAATATGGCGGGACGTTAGAAAACCGCGCGCGCATTTTAATCGAAACCATAACTCAGGTACGCGCGGCAATTGGCGATAAAAATATTTTAGGCGTGCGAATTTCGCCGGAAGACACGAATCTCTTAACTCTAGACTTCGATGAAATGCTTGCGTTTGCGACTCAACTTTCTCAACTCAAATTGGACTACATTTCGTTGTCACTGCGTGAGGCGCGAAAGTCGCCGATTAAGTA
>JAJYHS010000210.1 GCA_021784635.1 bacterium | reverse complement strand
GAGTACCAGATCGAAGGTGAGTCTAAAGGCAAAACTTCGCTCGCCTCGGCGCTCGCGCAAACACGTTCCAGTTTTTGGGGGCGAATTGCTCACGCCGCAAGCGGCGGCCTTTTAAATAGTGAGCTAAAAGGTGAGGTCAAAGACCAAATCGAAGAAGCTCTTTATTTAAGCGACATGGGGCCCAAAACAGCAGAGAGTTTACTTGAACAAGTTTTAGATAGTTTAAATCGGTCGGAGCGCGCCGATCTTGAAACTGTGCGTGGAGCTTTAAAAGTCAAAATTGAAACGATTTTGAACTCGGCCGGTCAACACGATTTGTTTGCCGGGCTCAATCAACATAAGCCAATAGTTTGGATGATTGTGGGAGTTAATGGCGCCGGTAAAACGACAACAATTGGAAAACTCGCGGCCATTGCGCGCGCACAAGGTCTAAAAACGCTGATTGTTGCCGGTGATACGTTTCGAGCAGCTGCCGACAGTCAACTCAAGGCATGGGCCGACCGCGCCGGTGCTGAAATTCACAGCCCCGATAACGTTAAAGATCCGAGTGCCGTGGCGTACTCCGGACTTGAACGCGGCAAAGCGATGGGCGCAGATTTGATTCTTGTCGACACGGCCGGGCGACTTCATACGCAAGAACATTTGATGGAAGAACTCAAAAAAATGAAACGAGTGATGACGAAGGTTTTGCCCGAAGCTCCACATGAACGAATTTTGGTTATAGACGCAAATGCAGGGCAAAATGCGTTGATGCAAGCTCGTGAATTCAACTCGGCACTTGAATTAACCGGGGTTATCGTAACCAAGATGGATGGCAGCGCTAAAGGCGGTATTGTAATCGGCATTGCGGGCGAACTGGGCGTGCCGGTCACTCATGTTGGGATCGGCGAAGCCGTCGAAGACTTGCGTCCATTCTCTGTAACCGAATTTGTTGAGGCGGTTTTATAATGCTCATCCGGACATATCTATAATGGAGTCGCACTCCATCTTTGTTTATCTCGTTGGCGGCACTGCGCTTTTTTTGCTCGGGATGAAAATTGTGAGCGAAAATTTGCAGAACCTCGCCGCAAATCGTATTCGGGACATGATGGCAAAACTTTCGAATCGTCCATTTTTGGCTGTTTTGTCAGGCATCGTAATCACGATCCTCGTGCAAAGTTCGGGAGCCGTGACATCGACTCTGGTGGGACTTGGTACTGCAGGCGTTGTTTCGCTCGAACAAGTGATGGGTATTATTCTCGGCACCGGTATTGGCACTACCGTCACCACTCAATTGTTGAGCTTAAATGTCGCCACATTGGGCCTGCCCATATTCGGCATCGCATTTACCATTCAATTTCTCACTCATAAGCGCGTTCTCAACCGGGTGGCGCAAGTTGTGATGGGTTTTGGCCTAATGTTTTTTGGTTTAGAAGTCATTGGCATTGGCAGTCAGGCGATTAAAAGCGCCGCGCTGTTCCCCGAAACGCTCTCGTATTTTCATTCGAACCCGCTCGCTACGGTGGTGGTGATTGCGATTTTCACGGCAATGATTCGCAGTAGTGCGGTGGTCATCGGTATTGCGATGACGATGGCTTCGGCCGGGCTAATTCACATTACCGATGCATTTTATTGGGTGTATGGAGCTAATATCGGCACGACGGCGACGGCACTTTTGGCATCTGTTGAAAGTAATGCAACAGGTAGACAGGTGGCCTGGGCGCATTGTTTGCACAAAGTGCTTATGGTCGCGATTTTTTATTTTTTAACGCCCTATGCGGCGCGATTGGTCAGTTTTGGCTCTCCCGCAAGGCAAGTCGCCGACGCTCATTTACTGTTCAACGTTTGTGCGGCCATCGTATTTTTTCCGTTTATTCGCAGTGGAGCGAGTATTGTACAAAAACTTGTGCCGCCGAAGCCCAATGAGCGCGAATTTTCTGTTAAATATTTAGACCGTGCAACTTTCGAATCGCCAAGCGTCGTGTTGGCTCACGCCGAGCGCGAATGTTTACGCATGGCTGATATCGTGATCACGATGATCAAAGATTCGCTATCGATTTTGCACGATGAAAATCCCGATCTGATTAGCGATTTGCGTGCGCGCGACAACCGAGTCGATCTTCTAAACCGAGAGATCAGTCTTTTTCTTACTAAATATATGCGCACCGACGACAGCGAATTGCATCGTCAAATGGTGCGGCTGTTCAGCTATGCTTCCGATCTCGAAAGTGCCGCGGATGTGGTGGATAACTCCCTCATTGAACTGGCCGAAAAGAAGCATGCTTTGAAGTTGGTATTCAGCATAGAAGGTTGGAAGGAGCTTGAGACCCTACACGCCGCCGTTGTCGAAGTCGCGGAGTTGTCGGTAAGCTGCTTCCAATTGCAAAGTAAGGATCTTGCCGCAAAAGTCGTTTTCAAAAAACGTGTCATCAGAAAAATGGAGCGAATGCTGCGCGAGACGCACATTGAACGTATGGCAGCCGGCCGTAAAGAAACCATCAACACAAGTTCCATTCACCTTGACGTCCTAAGCGACTATCGCCGTATTGTTGGACTGTTTTCAGCTCACGTCTACACGTTTTTACGGGAGCGCTAACATGCGGGCCCCTTCGCGGCGTTAAAATTGTAAAATTCACCGTATTGTTTTACTTGATATGACACGCCACTCGCGTAGTTAAACGGGCGTTCAGTTGAACAATTGGAACGCCAATTGCTACAAAATAGGCAGGCCGTTTTAAAGAAAAGTTTTGGGGCGCTCATGTCCTGGCGTTTGTTCATTTTTTCAGTGTGTTTTTTGCTTTTACAGGCAATGCCGATGCCTTGTTTTGGTCACTCACTTTTTGAAGACAATGCTCATAATTTAAATCTAACCGTTGAACCCGTTGCGGACGACTCATCTGCCGATTTGGCGATTCATTTTCGAAGTACCGACTGGTTACACGACAACCCGGAGGATATTGTACTTCCTGAAAATTTGAAATTCGTGCAGGATGAACTCAACAGTATCCCGTCCGCGTTGCCGGTCGAAATAACTTTAGAGCAATTGCGAGACACGCCAAAAATCTTTGATGAACTTTCACCCGCGCAGTTTTTAGCCATTCTTATGACAAACAGGTTGAAGCTATATTCGATTGATGGCGGCGCGTATGAGCAAATGATGGAAGAATACGCGTATAAGCGCTTTCGTAAAACATTAGCTAATCCGGCTAATTTTGTTGAATTGCAAAAATTTGTCGAACTTGTCAATTTGGCATTTTCTCAATTGAGTGTTCTGGCCGGTGAAGGTTCTGTGCCGATGAATCTGGATTTAACGGGACTATCTGTGCCGGCTGTTCAGAGGATCGACCAATTAATTACCAAAGTCTTGGATTTAAATTTGTTTCCGCGTCTTATAGTAAAACGGCAGGTGAGCGGGCATGCGGATTGTGCCAATAGGCCTTGTGAAATAGAAGAGTTCGCAAGGGCGTTTTTTTCGCCGGCTTTGAATAATCATGACCGACTGATCGCTGCCGCTATGGATTCGCGACGTCGCAACGGTTATACAATTGATCAGTGGCTTGAAATTTGTCAAAAGGCGCTAGATGCGGGGGTGCCACCCGGTGAGATTTTACCGGTCGCCGATCAGCAACTAAAGCTGTTAATCACAAGTTTTAAATACCGAACGGCGTCCTTTCCGCTAAGGCAAAAATTGTTTGATTTCGTACGGCAAATAGTTGAAGTGCAGAATCAGGTGGCACAAGATAAGATCGATTTGGTGAGCCGTTTGATTTTACAAGCCGTCGATTTAAACGTAAGGGCAAAAAGTAGCGAACTGGCGTTAGGGTATAACAAAATCTTGGCGGGAATTTCGGCCGGATCCCCGCTTGATCTGAGCTTGCGCCGCAAAATCGAATTTTATTTGAGCGCAATCAAGCCGCCGAAACAGACGATGTCAAATTCACTTACTTATCGGCTGCTATGTGAGGCGGAAATTGCGCGCCAAAAACGAATCCATCGATTTGAGGAGTTGACACCAGAAGAAATGGAAATCGTGGAGTCACCGTTTCAAGGGGCGCCGCTCAATACGTTGCCGACAACGGCGAAACCGAAAAAGGCGTTTTGGCGCTCGTGTGCCGAGCTTTTAAACCGGCTGGTCTGGGATTAGCATTTTTTCAATCAAGCTTTAGTTGTCGCCCGGGTAGCTGGCCGAACACGTCTGTGTCGGATAATCTACGGGATCATATTTTTGGCAGACGCGCCGCCATTCATGTTGGTTTTCGGAACAACCATCCATTTGCGAATCATCGCCCGTAAGCGGATACCATTTTTGGCAAACAGTGGTGAGGTTGTTCGGATTGACATGAACGGGGAGTTGATCGTCAGTTCCCGGCATCGTCGGGCCGTCCATTTGACTTTCAGGCATGCAAATTGTTTCGTTGTCGCAAGGTATATTGGTAATGAAGTGGCCATCGCGGTGACAAACAGTAGACGGGCATTTACGAGTCCAAAGCGTACCACTGTGGGAGCCGCCGTAAATACATTCACTGGAGCGCTCCCGCCACGGCGTACAGGCCCAACTGATTTGGGCGAAAAGCAGTCCCGCCGTTAGAACGCCGACAATTCCTACGGTAATACATTTGAAATTTGTCATAATCTCCCCCAAATGGTGTGTTGCTCATAGATCAAGATTATGCAAAGCGCAAAAAGAATAATTAAGACGGCCGATTTTTTCAATAGACGCCCAAGTAAAATTGCCAAACACACTTAAATGAGATAACAATAAGTGTTGAGTTTAATTTGTAAGTAGAGGCAACTTTAGGAGTTTTTGGCATGTCAACTCCAGCATCTGATAGCGTAAACCGTAGTGTCTACAACGTTCAGGTTGCTGGTTTGCCATTAAAGGTGCGTTCATCTCATGAATCAGCGTTTGTGGATGAACTTGTCCAAATTGTCGATCAAAAGGTGGAAGAGGCGATGCGAGCCAATGTCACGGTGTCTTTTCAAAACGCGTTGGTATTGGCTAGTCTTAATTTGGCGGAAGAGTTGGTGTTGTTAAGGCAAACTTTGTTTAGGGAGTTGGATCAAGTTGAAACCCAAAGCCGCGAAATTCTCAATCAATTAGATGATGTGACGCCAAAAATCGAAGCCTGAACTTCTAGATGCTGCCTCACGTGAGGTTTTCTCGTGAGTGCATTGAACGACGTTAAAAAAAGTGATCTTCGGACGGCATTCAAAAAGGCCAATCTTTCGTATTTGAAAGAGTCGGGCGCCGTAGCCGCAACCCGTGTTGTCGAAAATTTAAAATCAGTAATTCCTGAGGGTGCCCGCGTCGGTGCTTTTCGCGGCAAAAGCGACGAGATCAATATTGACCCGCTTATCGACGATAATCGATGGTTTTGGGCGTTCCCGCGTATACAGAAAAATGACGGGCAAGGCGAAATCGTATTTTATCATCCACACAGTTTCGAAAGTTTTGCTCGCGGTCAATGGGATATCGAAGAGCCGAATCCGTTACAGTCCGATCGGGTTGAAACGAAGTCGTTGGATTTTGTTCTTGTGCCTGGAGTGGCTTTCGACCGGAAAATGCGCCGATTAGGCCGCGGCCGTGGTTTTTACGATCGAGCTCTTGAAAATTATAACGGAGTCAAAGTGGGCGTGGCATCTGTAGCGCAAATCGCAAACGACGATTTGCCGCGTGATGTTCACGACGTGAATATGGATCTCGTTGCGACAGATGAATACGTGTTGCTACGAGCGAGGAGTGAAAATGGATAAATCGTTAATAGTAGCAATCGTCAGTTTGGCGGCCGGGTTTTTCGCCGGTTTTGTCGCCCTGTATTTTTACCGACAGTTTCAAGAAAACAGACTTAAGAATGATGCGAGCAAAGAAGCCGAAAGAATTCTGTCGCGAGCCCGTTCACAAGCGCAAAAAATCGAAAAAGACGCCAGCCAAAAAGCGACCGATTTTGAAAACCGGGCCAAGCGCAATGCCGAAAATGAAATCCGCAAAGAAAAGCAGCGCGTCCAGAGTCTCGGAAATTCATTGAAACAAAAAGAGGCCAACCTCGATTCTGAATTTAAGAAAAAAGACAAAAATCTGCAGAGTCGTTTGAAACAACTCGAAGACCGGGAAGTAAAGCTGAAGGCGAGCGAAAACCAACT
>JAJYHS010000201.1 GCA_021784635.1 bacterium | reverse complement strand
CGTGTTCAAGTGCCGTCACAGTCTATCCAGGTTCTCCCTACCAACTTGGGTTTAGTACCGAACCTTCGCAAAGCGCGATATCAGGCACGGCTTTTGGCACCCAACCAGTCGTCGAAGTTGAAGACTCAGCAGGTAATTTTATAAACACTGCAACAGACTCTATTACGCTAGCAGCGTATGCAGATTCGAGTTGTTCGAATTCAACAAACGTAAATATTACCGCTACCACCAATCCCGTATCGGCATCGTCTGGCAGCGCAAATTTTGCTGGGGTCACCTATTCTGGCACCGCCGGAATTATATACATTGGCGCTTCTACGAGCGGACTCGTACCGGCATGCTCGAAAGACGTTGTCATTAGTTTGAGCGGTAATTCGGGCACTGTTGCGGGGTCGTGTTCCGTTTCAAGCTCCGGCAACGTATATTGCTGGGGCAATAACACTTATGGCAACCTCGGTGTTGGTGAAGACACTGGCCCTAGCACCTGTGGTTCAACTCCATGTAGTTTGACGCCTGTCGAAGTCGAGGGAGTCGGCGGCACAGGTTACCTTTCTAATATCACGAGCGTCTCGCAAGGCAGTTATTCAACTTGCGCACTTTCTTCGACCGGTAATGTCTATTGTTGGGGTGATAACGAATTTGGTGAACTCGGAGTGAATAGCTATAGCGGACCGAGCACATGTACGTCGTCGGCAACCGGGTGTAGCATGACACCCGTTGAAGTTGAAGGCGTCGGCGGCACCGGTTATCTTTCAAACATAGTGAGCATAGCAACAAATGCCGCTACGACTTGTGCCGTCTCGTCGTCTGGTAACGTCTATTGTTGGGGCGATAACAATTACGCTGAACTCGGGCAAGGTGGCGGCAGCGTAAATAATCATCCATCAAACTGTACATTCTTTTTTGGGAATGCACCCTGCGGGATGGTCCCCTATGAAGTGGTTGCGGGCGCGCAGGGCGCCGGCAATTTATCAAACATAATCAGTATAAGCGAGGCTGGACCTGACGCTTTCTGCGCCGTTGCTTCAATATCTTCAGGGGGCAATGTTTATTGCTGGGGCTACGACGCCGGTTATCTCGGTAACGGCGGCGCTGGCGGACCTAAGAGTTGCAACAATAATTCAGCACCATGCGACACATCACCAATTATGGTCAAAGGCGTCGGCGGCACTGGAAATTTGGCGAATATAATTTCCGCGTCAGGCGGCAATAACACCGACAATTTTATTTGCGCAATCAACTCATCTAACAACGTTTACTGTTGGGGCGGTAATCTTTCAGGCGATCTTGGTAATAATTCGACTACGGCCGAAAAGTTCCCAACCGAAGTCTTAGGTGTCGGTGCCACGGGTTATCTATCAAGTATCATCGCTTTGGCGACCGGAGCGTATGACACCTGCGGGGTATCATCGTCTGGCTATGTGTACTGTTGGGGCGATAACTCCTACGGGGAGCTCGGGCAAAATGAATCAAACGGCCCGACATCTAATTGCGGCGGTCGTGGAAGTGGCTATGGTTGTGCAGAAGTTCCCTACGAAGTCATGGGCGTTGGTGGCTCAGGCAATCTATCAAGCATTATTGGTATTACTGCAGTTAGCCCTCTTGTTACGTCATCAAATACATCCTTTTGCGCGCTTTCCGCAGGCGGCAATGACTATTGCTGGGGCGATAACACCTATGGTGAACTCGGCAACAATGCGACAACCCAAGAAGACGTTCCCGTTGAAGTTGTCGGTGTCGGCAATACTGGCTATTTGTCAGGCCTTTAAGTTGTGCGCCCTAACGCGAGACCGTTTAGTACCTGTAAGCATATTCCACGACAAATCGCCGATCCTGTATGGGTGTATAGGTTTGACCTGAGCCGATGAGTGGCACGCTGGCAATTTCTTCGCCGTAGCTGGCAAGTTGCAATTGGCTATTACCGACGTCCATTTCAAAGCCAGCCGTCCAATAGCCTTGGTTGTAGCCGCCGCGAATGAACATGTGGTCGTCAAAATTCAATTCGAACCCCGCATGTAAACGGCGAACAATAGACGGCGATTCATAAATGCTCGGTGGCTCGACATTTTGAAAAATGTCCGAAAGTTGCGCCGCCAAAACAAGCCGAACACCCGGACTGAGTATCGGCGAAATAGACATCCCCACATCCACAGTAGATGGGGTCGACGCCGGTCGGTTTGTTGTGGAATATTGTGAACCGTGATTGATATCGTAGCGCGTGGTACCGATGTCGCGCCAAACCGCCGCAAAAGTCGGGAGGTATTCGACCGGCAAGGTGACAATCGCGCCCATATCACTTGCAATGCCGAAACCTTCGCTAAAAACAGTTGAACCGTTAATTACCGTAGTTCCAGTCAGCCCTTTGCTCGTGGTCGGTATGTCGTTTCGATGAGATTCCGTGCGGTCAATGGCCCGGATGTTAGCGCCAATTTTTAAAATTCCGCTAAATAGCGGCAAATCGAAAGCCATCACCGCCGCTTCGTCGTGAGTATAATTATAATAAAAAGTATTCGAAGTGGTGCCGGGCACAACATAAGCGTCGGTTTGATATTTATCTAACACTCCCACGCCGAAATTCGTCATAACAAATGACGGTGAAATTTGCTCTCGCTGGTGAAAATGGTCGTTGGGATGCGCATTGCAGTCATTCAACGTATCTTGCGGGTTGATGGAATCTAAAACACTCGCACCGATCATCGGGAAGGTTTCTTGCCCAATATCCGCTTGCGGATTTGCGAGTGTCAAAATATTACCGCGAACACGGCCGAGCGCCGCGGGGTTGAGCCAAATCGCCGAATCTTCATCGACTGTTGACACAACCGCATTGCCCATCCCTAGCCCACGCACACTGTCGTAAAAATCGTATCGCTCACCTGCCGCTGCCAGCCCCGGCACAAAAGTTATAATCGCAACGAAACCAGTTAAAAAAAGATGTTTCATACAGAGACACCATCGACAGTTTTCCGACTCAGATTGAGACGACAATGGTCGAGTTGTGTAGAAAGTCTTTCAATTACCTCAAAGACGAAAGTCGAGTTGACGGCGAGTATCGCTTCGCCTGACGATATTGTATGGCCGCTTTGCCGCTAAAACCTCTTTTGCGCGAAATGCGTTTTGTCTTCGCAATCTTTGGCGCGATTGTGCTTGTTACGACAAGTTTACTCCTCTCGAGTTGCGAATCATCGCAAGCCGATAACCAAGCCCAAGCGCAAAAATGTTTGGATGGATTGGGCTCAAGCCCCACTCCCGCAGAAGCGCAAAACTGTTTGACGCCAATATCGGGTGATTATTCGGCTAACGCCGAAGTCGTCCGTTGTTCCGCCGATTTTATTATCGGCGGCATTACAGAAAGTACCCTTGTCAACGACTACGAAACCATAAAAACAAATAACATCTCAGGCAATCAAGTCGCCGCAACCTTGATGCCCGATTTGGCACTGAAAGACTCAAGCGGAAATTACAGTACTACTTTTGCGGAGCAGACATACAACGACTGTACCGCTTCAAATACATCGAGTTTCGTTTATATGGCCGGTTTAGCCGAGGCTGGTACAATTATGACGCTAGCAAATGCAAGCAATCCGTCGACTGCCGCGGCCTACTGCTCCACCAATCCGAATAATTGCAGCCCAACCCAAGTCGGAACAATTGCGCAAACTGTCGCATCCACGTATTGCACGGGCTCGAACCAGACAAGCTCTGTTTGCACGACTATTAATAACGCCATTGCAAGCGGCAACGGCAACCCCACAACGATCGGTCAAAATCTGTTGGGATCGCTTTAAAATCTTTTAATGAACACAAAACGGAAGTCTCTTCTTTTATAATCCCCAAGCAATTCCGCAGGTCGCGAGTAGAAAAATATCTTTTGGCCCGGCCGCCGCGACAATCTCCAATTGTAACGAATGTGGGGGCGTTATGACGTCTTGCATGCCGATTGCCAAACGAACGAGGTAGTTGTTCCAATTCGAAAAACTTGCCAGTTGTTGCGACGGAACAAGGTTGTGCATAATCCCATAACTGTAATAGGGCCGAAACGCATAGGTGGGATCATAAACGTGCCGCCTTGCGAGCCAAAACTGAAACTGGCCACCGTCAGAAAATTCGCCACCACCCTCCCACCGGTAACTGATGTTGCGATTGGTGCGGTCAAAAAGCGTCGGGAACACATACGACAATCCACCTAATCCAGTGAAAATTGGATATGTTCGCGAGGTATCTTGAACAACGTCGTTTGCACCCGCGAATAAAATGAGTTCGTGCGTGTACGGATAGTAATACGTAGAGCGCTCAAAGCCCCTCGACCATCGAAGCTTTTGAACCGCAAATTGGGCGGCCTTCGGCACTGGTGCGACAGATAGATTATCAGTTTTTATTAAAGAACTCGATTTCTTTGCATTTGATTTCGTCGATTTTGTCGCAATCGAATTATCCACCGTATCAGCCGGCGCGCTTTTCTGCGGCAAAGCATAAGCAAAGAAGGGCGATATGACCACCCCAAAAAGAACAGCAACAAATATCACTGACAGGACATATGTCGAGAAACGAAGCATGAAGTTAATTATACCCGATTGCCCTACATTGAATATAAAATTTTAAAAACGTCATCAATCGTAAATTAAGGACCAACATGAAAACGGCGCTTTTTATCGCGTTAACGGTTTTTGCATTTCGCGCGTACGCTAATGCACCTAACTATGGCATTCACGAAAACTATCAGAGCCTTCGCGCGCTCGGCATGGGCGACGCCTTTACCGCGGTTGCCGACGATGATTTTGCGATGTTTTATAATCCCGCCGCCCTTGCGAAACACAACGGCACCGACTTGCGCCTTTTTTTGCGGGGGGCAGCCGATCAAAATGTTATCCCGTTTTACAATAATCTAAAAAATGCCGGCAGCGACCCCGTTCAAGTCACGAATGTACTCAACAAGTACTACGGCGACGACATGTATTTTAGGCCCACACTCGGCGGGATTTTCGTTCACCGCCACTGGAGTCTTGCTATTTTACCTCTTGATTTTTCAAATAATTTCGATTTACATAGCTCGATCGCCGGTACGCCGAGCGTGTTTGTGACTTCGATTCTTGATACAACGGTTGCCTACGCTTACGGCCACAGTGCGCGAATGCCGTTTCACTTACCCGGTCATCTTTACTGGGGGTACAACCTGCGTCTTGTTCATCGCGCCTCCTATAGTGACGTCATTCAATCCACAGAACTTGCGGTTAACGGCAGTAAACTCGTCGATCTCAGCAATGTCGACGAAGGCGCAACGGTGGATGGCGATCTTGGTCTATTATATGATATGGCCGAACCCGCCGATGCCTTCTTTAGACCCTCTTTTGCTCTCGTAGTTCGCAACGTCGGCTCCTACGGATTTGTTTTACCGGTGAAATTTTCTAATAAAAGCGCGAGTGCACCGATTCCGTATCAACGGGTGGTCGATTTCGGCACGAAAGTTGGGCTTAAACATTTTTGGGTTTTTCATCCGAAGGTTGCGCTCGATTTACGCGACATTGGCAATAGCCAATGGACGCCGTTAAAAGGCCTTCACGTCGGTGCTGAATTTTATTGGAAGATGTACAACTGGTGGCAAGGCTTCTGGAGCGCCGGGGTCAATCAGGGTTATTGGACGGCCGGATTTGGCGCGCGCATGTCGGTATTCGAACTTGAGATCGCAAGCTGGGGAGAAGAAGAAGGTACAACAAGTGCCACTGAACAAAGCCGCCGGTACGCCTTTGAAATGAGCATGAATTTTTGATTTATGCGGCTAGATGGGACTATTCCGCGCAATCACCGGTGTAATTTCTTCTTGGCTGTTTAGCTTTTAAACACAAACTTGTAAATTCAACCGTATTTGTTGAGATTTTTAAATCCCAGCGCCATTGAGAATCCGACTTGATTCTTGTACTATTGGCATCTGCTTTTTTTGCTCTAATTGTTGAACCATTGGCACTGGAGACGCTTTTGTCCACTCGTCCGAACCACGCGAGCCACATATTTCGCCTCGGTCGCATAGGTCGCCTCGGTCGCATAGGTCGCATAGGTCACATAGGTCACGCAATTTTAA
This sequence comes from bacterium, assembly GCA_021784635.1. GTDB lineage: Bacteria > Bdellovibrionota > Bdellovibrionia > Bdellovibrionales > UBA1609 > RBG-16-40-8. The sequence continues at coordinate 64 of JAJYHS010000201.1, read as the reverse complement.
TTTTTGCTTTCGGCGCAATTATTAGCGCGACATTTTTCACCGGCTCCCGCGCCATGGCGTGGGG
>JAJYHS010000157.1 GCA_021784635.1 bacterium | reverse complement strand
TATTTAGAAAGCTGTCGGTAAATAACGGCGTTAGAAACATTTTGATTTTGAAATTTTCTGGAGGTTCTTATGGAGCCGGTTAGATTATAAGAGTTAAGGGCTGCAAAGTATATTTCTTCTCCAGCTACGATTTGCTGCATTCCTTCGAAATCTGCACGGTTTAGATTGACCTGTAGTGCATGGGTATAATCGCAATTGGTTAAACTGTAAGAACCGGTATCGCCGACTTTCGAGGCGATACACTTTTCTTTTGCCCTATGGATACCGGTCCATAATGTCCAGTCGTTAAGATCAAGTGTGAGGTGTGAATTTTTATGAGCACTTAGAAACTCGCGTAAGCGTTCAAGGGCAGCATATAGATTATCGGCGTAGGCCTGAACGTCTTTTGAATCTCGTATGTTTGGAGTTCCATCAAATAAAAACGTTTTAAGCGCGCTGTTGGGGACGTGCGCTAATACATTTTTATAGTTTGCTCGGTCTTTAGGCGTGACAATCATAGGTTTGATTCGAACCATCATCCCTCGAAGGGTCATGTTGATTCCGTTTAAATTTTTATAAAACTGAGCGAGTAAATTGTGCGGATCGAGTTGTAGCGCTTGATTAAATAGTGTCTGGGCGTACATAAATCCTGTTGGAGTAAAAAGTTGCTCACCGATCCGGGCGAGTTCTTCGGCTTTCTGTTTTGAACTTAGGCTGGGATTGTTTTTCACTTCTTGGGCGTTAAGCTTAATTATGCTACTACTTTGATGGGTGATGCCATTTTGGCTTGGCGGCGTGCAAGCGCACAACGCCGAGGTTGCAACAGCAGTCAACAAAAGTTTAATTGAATTGTTCACGTTTTCCTCCGTCATTTATCAGCATCGGCGCGAGCCGAGCGGTTATGTTTTCAATAGCGAGGCCGAATAATACATCGACGTGGATATTTCCAAAATAAGGAATAATTTCCGAAATGGTGACAAAGTTTGGCGGTGTTTGAAATTGTGTGTATGAACGCGATCTTATCTTTGCTCAGTCCGGAGATTTTTTGGTGCTCAATAATTTAAAATAAAAAATTGAGCGGTATTATTACAGCACGATCAGGTATCGTGTCTTGTTCGAACGTTCGCGTATTCAAAATGTATGACGTGCGCAATGGTAAGAGTTTGCGACGGCATTTACTTTGAGTCGCACTCCAAACGGAGCGAAAATTTAGCCGAGCGAACTTGCTCCCGAATGGCACCGAAATTCGAAGTTGATATTGCGCCGAAAATTTAAGGATGGCGCAATGGCCGGCAGTTCGACGGCGGGGTTAGTTTGGCGTAACCGGTACCCACGCTTTTGCGCGAATGGCACTGCGGTGCGCTTTTATAATGTTTAATGCTTTAGTGCCGTGAACCTTGGCGCGAGCTTCGACGCGATCGAGGTATTCTTGTGCGAGTTTAACGGCATCGTCTTTATTTGCTTTTGTTAAGTTAACAAGCGTGATTTTAATCTTGCCGATTTCACGCCCTTGGGTGAGATACGGTACTGTTACAGTTGAAGTTCCTGCTCCATCCACTCCCTTAATGGTGATTGGAATATCTGCCGGATCGGCGGTATCGAGATATTCACGCGCGGCCCTAACGGCTTTGATTGCTGAGTAACTGAGATGGTTTAAAGCACGCGCATTTTGGACTTGCGTGGCTGTGCTGCCGGCCTGCCTAAAGATGCCCTGATCGAAGTTATAGGCGGTATTTGTTGTTCCCGTGAGATGACTTTTTTTGGCCGAGTTTAAATCTCGGTTCCACGTCGCCATTTCTTCGAACGACATATAATCGTCGTAAAGTCCTGGTGATGATCCTGGAATTTTCTCACCCTTATGAGCTGTGATTTCGACATTGTACGGCGTTTCGTGTCCGACTGAGCGTAATTGGCCCAACTTTAAGTGAACCACTTCGTGCTTGGCGGTTTCACTGACGATCGATCCTTTGGCGAAAACCTGCTCGATTGGATAAATAAATACAGTTTCGTCAGCGCGATTCGAACGGGAAATGCCGCCCAAAATTGTCGGGTCCGCCGACTTAAAATTTGGCGAAATTACGATTTCAGTATTGTATTTTTCTATTGCCGCGTTGAGAAATTTAGGATTTGTCGGTGATGGCGTAATTACGATGTAAGGATTGTTCCAAGTGTGCACGTATTTCAGCTCAGATGATTTTAACACCGGAGCAAAAGGCGCATTGGCCATTTCTTTTATTTTATTCTGTTGCCGCCCAACCTCAGCTTCGGTTTTCTCTAGTTGCATTTTAATATCAGTCTGATTGCGATCTAATTCACGGTATAAATCGGAATATCTCTTGCGCCTTTCAATTAAGACTTGGCGTAGTTTTTTGTCATATTCAGATCCCTTAGCGCTTAGCTTATCGAGTTGTTTGCCTGTATCCTCGATTTCAGTAGCGAGCTGTTGTTTTCTCATCGCTGTGTCGCTTAAAAGCTTACGATATTTGGCGCGTGTTTCTTCTAGCGATCGGAGGTATTTTATGTCGGGCTCCATTTCAATCCCTCGCTGAATCAAAATTTTCTGCCTTGCTCGCAAAGCATCCAGATGCATGAAATTACCGCCACCTGCTTTAGGATTGACGACTTTGAAGCTAATGCCGCGAGTCTTTAATTCTTCAGCTGTGATTTGGATTGCCTTGTCGTTAAGCTCATTCAATTTTTTCAGATTTTCTGCAGAAGCGGGCTGATGTTTTAATTCATTCATTTCTTTGAGTATCGAGTAAATTTCTTTTTCTCGTGCAGAGGCCGCGGCAACCGTTGCACTGTTTGTCGTTATTGGGGCCGCTTTGGATGCCTCTTCTACCTTGGCGGCATCTTCGCTAACTTTCGATGCGTCTACGACGATATTTTCACCGACGCCGGCAATCTCAGCTATTTCTTCAGCTTTTTTCGCATCACCAACCGGCGTGACATTGAGTGCGATCATCCCTACGGCGGCTCCGATTAATTCTGACCGTTTTTGTGAATTGTAGCACTCCAGTTTGACGTGGAATCGTTTCAGCTCTTGTTTTGCCTGATCGTAAACACCAATTGAAATTGTTTTAATGTCATGCGGAATTTCGCTCCCAACGCTCTTAAATTTCACCCCTTCTTTAGAAAGCTTGTGAGTGTAAAGTTCTGTACCCATCATTTGGATATAACCCTCTACGCCTGAGCATGTTTCGGTGTTGAACCATGCTAGAGACGGCAGCTTCACTTGGAGGTCTTTGGGGCGATTAGCGTTGTAATTATAAAAAAACCGTTTTTTATCCGTGATGCTGTGATCGCACACGCGCGCCGCCTCATAATTTTTGTAAACGTTCACCGCAAAGCCCACTGTGCCACGATAGATGGCCCTGCCGAAGCCGGCAAAAAAGTGCCGCTCAGTTTCACGCATTTTTTTTCGAACGGGGTTCTCAGTACCTAAAAAAATAGTTTCGACGAATTGCAACGCCTCTTTTGAGGTTTGGCCTGGTGCCTGTTCGGTGCAGGTGCGTTTGTATTGGTTCGGGTTATGGTGATTTTTTTGTATTTCAGCGTACAAGTTTCGACACGATCGCGATTCAACAATGTTTTCACAATGGTTTTTGGTTTTCTTAGCAATATCCAAACGTAGGATGTTTGTCGTGTTTTTCAACATTTCTAAGTTGCGTGAGGCGAGTGGTGAGCCCTGGTCGGAAGTCGACGAATCGAGGCAATTCGTGCAAATCTGTGCGGCTGTTTCACTATCGAGGTTCATTGAAGTTCTCGCGTGAGATGCGCGACTTGCCAATAAGGCGAAAAAAGAGACGATGGCGACTGTGATTTTCGATTTTAAATCGACACGCATATTTGGTGCTTTTCGGTTTTTTATTCGAGCCAAATTACCGTCGGCACATAGACTTCGGTCCGGATATTGTTAGCCGGTTCAATTTTGCCGTCTTTTCAAGTTGCCGCATCACGGGCGTAAAAAGCAAAACGACCATGCTCGAACAATCGGGAGCATGGTCGCTTAGGCGGGGTTCAATCGAATTTTACTTCGAATTCGAAACGTTCGGCGAGCACGAGCTTGAAACTGTTTTCGACGACAAGCGATATAAACGCGTTTCTGCCTCGCACAACTTTGCATGAATAACTCTAAGCTGGTTGATGACGTCGGTTTTTGTACTAGGCTCGAAACGTTCTGGACATGAGTGATTGAACAAATTGACCGTATCTGTCATCGCAGTGCCAATTGAACTTGACGGATTTTGCCCTGCATAAATGCCCAGCTCATAAATGGCATTTTCGCTACCCCTCACAATACCGCCCAATTCTACGGCGTCAGTGGCTAGTGCTTCGAGATCCGCACATTCGGCCTGATCCAATAAGGACTCTGACGACTTCGCATTAGTTGAGTTATCGAAGCTTTCGAGAACGATTCCCGAATCATTATAATATCCCTCAAGAACGTGCGCGTAAGAATTTTCAAAATTGCGTAAATTTTCGAAGGAATAGTTGCCAAGCAGAGTCACGGCAAATATTTGGAACTGAGCCGCTTGATCTTCATTTGCCCCTAATAGATGAGAGAACTCTCTGAACGCGAGTGCCAACGTCTGGCCTTGAATGAGGTTTGTCGGGAACTTATATTTGAGTAGGCCAGATTCACTTAAACAAATCGTATTTGTAACCGGATCTCCCGAGCCGACTTGACGGATTGTCTTTCCGCTTGCATCGACGTAATGGCAAAGCTTGTTGCGGAAAATCTCCCAATGGACGGAATCAAGCCGGTTCCTCGTTTGCACTAGATCTTTCGTGAAAAGTTGACTCGGTCCAAAGAAAGCACCCGCTTTATGGGGTTGCTCTTGCACGATATTCAGATAAGCGCGCACGAAAATCGGCAGTGCCATTTTTGCGTCGCTAATTGCCTCAGACACTTCATGCGAATTTGCAACTGTTGGGTTGGTCGGGTTGCCGCCGCCACCGTTGGCGCCACCGGCAAAAGCAACTGTACTGGCGACAAGCAATGTGACAATTCCCGTCCCGAAAACTCGGGCTAGTGATTGGGGGCTCATTTTTCTTCTCCTTTGTTAGTGAGTTAGCAATTACAGGGCCAATGTAATGCTTCGCAGCAGTCACGGATAGATTTCTTTTATAAATTTGGCCTGCATTTATTTACAAATTTGTAAATTTATATTTGATTGTAGTACAATTCAGCCATGACGATTTTTGAATTCAACGATTATCGCACCTACCTTCGTCAATATATCCGGCATCTTCCACGCAAGGGTCGCGGCGAGCTGTCTAAGATTGCCCAACATTTGCGGGTTAACACGACATTGATTAGTCAAATTATGTCCGGTCTGCGGGAGTTCAATCCCGAACAGGCCTTGTTGTTGAGTGAATATCTAGCCCATTCAGAAGTTGAGACGGAATACTTTTCGCTTTTGATTCAACGGGAGCGCGCGGGCACGGTTGAGCTTCGTCGGCACTTAGATAAAAAAATTGTGTTGTTGAAAAATGAAGCTCTGAAGCTTTCAAAGCGCATTTCGCACGAAAAAAAACTGACCGATCAAGAGCGCGCCGTTTTTTATTCGAGTTGGATTTACTCCGCCGTTCATCTTTTTACGTCGACTCGCGAAAAGGGAGTTACTCTTGACGATATTGTAGCAAGGTTTGGAATTAAAAAAAATGTGGCGGCTGAAATTGTGAGATTTTTGGTCAGTGCCGGGCTTTGTATCGAGCGGTCCGGTACATATACGATGGGGGTGCAGAGCACATTTGTCGAGCGCGGGTCGCCATACGTGCTCAAGCACTATTCTAATTGGAGGATCAATGCAATTCGCAGAAGCGAAACTTTACTTGATGGCGAGTTGATGTATTCGGGGCAATTTTCAATATCAAGGTCGGATTTTGAAAAGCTGCGCGAGGAGATTACGGATTTTTTGAATCGGGCAAATCAGCTTGTTAAGGACTCAAAAGCCGAAGACATCGCCAACCTAAATATAGACTGGTTTTGGATAGAGCCGAATTAAACTAAAGGTAGATCGCGGTTGACTGTATTTCGCACGAATGTTAGCCACAGAGGGTCAACGGGAGCGACGGCAAGGTGCGAATTCAGTGCACCATGAGAAGAGGGAAGCCATGAAAAAGTTCATCTATTTTTTCTCGTCTACGCAAACAGACGGCAATGGCAAAATGAAAGATGTG
>JAJYHS010000272.1 GCA_021784635.1 bacterium | reverse complement strand
GACCTCGTTGCAAAAGTTCGCTCGTACAATCCACAAGGTGATCTAACGACATTGGTTCGCGCGTTTGAAGTTGCTCGCAAGGCGCACGAAGGTCAGTTGCGACGCAGTGGTGAGCCTTACATCATGCATCCGTTGGGAGTGGCGGGCATACTCGCGGATCTGCACCTCGATATCGCAAGCATCTCGACCGGAATTTTGCACGACGTTGTCGAAGATACAACCGTAAGTCTCAGCGACATCGAAAAAGATTTCGGTAAAACCATTGCCGATCTTGTCGACGGCGTGACGAAGCTTTCGCAGATGAACTTTCGCCAGACGCACGAAAAACAAGGTGAAAATATCCGCAAAATGATCATCGCCATGGGCAAAGACGTGCGCGTGATTTTGGTAAAGCTCGCGGATCGACTGCACAATATGCGCACGCTGAATCATATGCCGCTCGATAAACAACGACGGATAGCTGAAGAGACACTCGACATTTATTCGCCGCTTGCGGGCCGCCTCGGTATCAGCTCCGTCAAAATAGAGCTTGAAGACTTGGGTTTTCGCTACACCAATCCCGAACAGTACTACGCTCTGGTTCAAACAATTCAAAAGAAGAAAAAGGAGCGGGATGCGTACATAAACGACGTCAAAGAAATTCTGACTAAAGAAATACGGGCGCGAACGTCCTTTTTGTTTGATATTTCAGGACGCTCCAAGCACTTGTATTCGATTTATAAAAAGATGACCATGCGCAGTCTCGATTACGATCAAATCTATGACTTGCTGGCGTTTCGCGTGATCGTGAATTCGGTTTCAGAATGCTACGAAGTATTGGGGGTTGTTCATTCAATTTTTAAACCTATCCCCGGCCGCTTTAAAGATTTTATTGCGATGCCCAAAGCCAACAATTATCAAAGTTTGCACACCACGGTAATTGGGCCCGGCGGTGAGCGTGTTGAAATTCAGATTCGCACGAATGAAATGCATCTCATTGCGGAGTGGGGGATTGCCGCACATTGGAAGTACAAAGAAGAAACACGCGCCAACAATAAAAATATCGAACAACTGGCAATCGACCAGTTCAACTGGTTACGCGAGTTGGTGACTTCGCATCAGGGCACGAACAGTTCAGATGAATTTCTTGAAAATATCAAATCCGATCTGTTTGAGGGTGAAATCTACGTTTTCACTCCCAAAGGCGATGTGAAGGAATTGCCGGAGGGTGCGACACCCATTGATTTTGGATTTTCGGTTCATACCGACGTCGGCATGCGCATCGTAGCCGCGCGAGTGAACGGTAAGATTGTCACGCTCAAGCATAAACTCCGCAATGGCGACACGGTTGAAGTGATTACCTCTAAAAACCAAACTCCGAACAAGGATTGGCTCAAAATTTGTGTGACTTCGCGGGCCAAGTCGAAAATTCGGGCATTGATAAAAGCCGAGCAGCGGCGGCGCGCACAAGAGCTTGGCAAAGAAATTCTTGAACGCAGTTTTCGCAAAGAAAGTTTGCCCATTCATAAATTTTTTGAGGGCGCCAGGTTTGAAAAATTGCTTAAAGATGAAGGCTGCCAAAGTTTAGATGATCTTTATATTCGTGTTGGCTACGGTAAAGTGACGCCACAAAAGGTTATCGAGTTAATTGTACCTCCCGAACGAATTCCGAAAGTGGAATCAACACCAGCCGGAAAAACCGAAAGTTTTTTGACCCGTGCCTTCAAGTCAGCCGTTGATCGAACGCGCAAATCCGCATCGGTTATAAAAGTCGACGGAATGAACGACGTTCTCGTGCGGTATGCTAAATGTTGTATGCCCATTCCGGGCGATCCAATTCTTGGATTTATTTCGCGCGGCCGTGGCATTACCATTCATCGCGCCGATTGTGAAAAAGCATTTGAGATGGATCAAGCCCGTTCCGTAGACGTCGAATGGAGCCATGTCTCGGCTGACGCGTCTGCCGAACGTCCGGTTCGTTTGCGCGTGTTGAGCCAGGATAAGCCGGGTTTACTTAAGAGCATGAGCGAAGTTTTCGAGTCACGGGGAGTGAATATTTTAAACGTACAAGCCCGTACCTCACGAGATCTGCGTGCTGTCAGCCTTTTCGATATTCGGGTTCGCGATATTCGCCAACTTCGCGACGTTATGACCGATCTTCAAAAACTTACTGGCGTTCTCGAAGTGACTCGCGCGTCGCAATCAGATTAAAATGTTTTACCGTAACCAATGTCAAATTCGATAGTGTGTGCGGTAACTGTGGCGGAGTTCGGAAACAATTGATATTGGATTTGAATCGGAATGTAAGGGTTGTCGGGGCGGTGCATTTGCAAATCGTAACCGACCGCCAAAACATAAGTCATAGTGCCCGAAATTGAACTGGACGCAAGTGCTGTTGACGACTTCGTGAGCGGAAATAAAACATTCACGCCGGCGCCGCCCCACCAGACGCCATGCCATTTTCTGTGGGTGAATCGCGCGAGAAGATCTAAAGATAAATAGTTGATTTTAGCATTGCAAGCGCCGCTGCATCCGGTGTCAGTGGCACCGCTCAAATTCAGCTGATCAATGCCCGCTTCTCCGCGAAATGAAAACCAATCGCGAAAAGGATGGTCCATAAAACCCATCAAGCTTAGCCCTGAACCTTTTAGCGACACGGAATCACCATTGTTCAACTTGACGGTCGCGGTTGCCGAGTTATATCCGGCCAACACTCCGTAGGATGTGTGACTTGGTCCCGATGGCGAGTACGAACTGCCGCCGCCACTCATTTCGCCTTGTCGGTTTCGAATTTGCCGAAGTTTTCTTTCGAGGGCCCGTTTGGGAAAAATCACGACCGAATAGCCGATTTGCGGATGTCCGCGAAAAATGGCTTCGGCAAAGCGGCCGGCCACTTTGATGACTTTACCAAGGGCACGAGTCTCGCCCATTTCGTTTTGTATTTTTATGATATCCCCAACGTTGAACTGCGAACCTTGAAGTTGAATGAGCATGCGGTCGCCTTTAAGCGCCCGTACCTCAGCCGCATTCGCATAGGTACATAATAATAAAAAAGGTATTACAAAAACCAGGACACGTGCCAAATATCGACATCTCATAGACAACCCCCACGATGCGTGTACTTGCGCTTTTAGTTTATGAAAAATCAGTGATATTTACTAGTTAGAAACAATGTGCGACGTGACAGCCTCGACTTAAGGCAGAACCTAAGGCGATGATTTGGCCATGCCCGAGACGAGCCGCCTCGGATATTTCAACCGGATTTAAATCTGATTTTGCAAAACCGCTTTTAATAAACTTCACTTTGCAACTCAAATAAGTATCAGCTGGACCTGCTTTCTCAATTGCCAAATAGGCGGGATGCGCATGCTCGTCGATCAACACGGTCATACCGTCAGCTTCGTAAGGAGTTGCAACCGCTTCTAACGGTGCGCTTAAAAATTCCGGCGGTTGACGGGATGCCGAGCATTCGTACTGAAGCGTGTGGCTACTGTTGAAACCAAAAGCACCAACGATATTATTTTGATTGGTTTCGATTATTTTGCGTCCGCTTGACTCGTAAAGTGAACACCCCGTGAGAGTCAATAGCATGATACTGACGCACAAATTTGTGCGCAAAAAATAACGCCGCCGCATATTTCAACATGCTACGAAAAATTCGCGCAAAAAGAAAGTCGAGATCAGAACGGAATTTCTTCTTCTGAATCGAAAGTCGGTTCAGGACCAAAACTTTCTGGTGAAACAGAAGGTGACGAATTCTGAATATCACGAGTTTCACCAGCACTACCTAAAAATTGAATGGTGTTAGCCACAATTTCAGTCGTGTAACGTTTTTGACCTTGTTGGTCTTCCCATGAACGTGTTTGCAACCGACCTTCGACGTAGACCTGCCGGCCCTTTGCCAGATATTTACCGCAAAGTTCCGCGAGTTTACCCCAGACGACGACTCGGTGCCACTCGGTGCGTTCTTGTTTTTTGCCTTCGCGATCTGTCCAGTTTTCACTTGTGGCCACACTGAGTTTGGCAACTGTTTGTTGAGCCGAGACGTTTTTTACTTCCGGATCCGTCCCAAGACGGCCGATCAGAATGACTTTATTTACCCCTGACATATTGATCCTCCCACCACACGAGTCACGCGTTAGCCCGAAATTAGCTTCCGCTTTCTCGCTGTTTTTAAGCGTTGTGTAGGCAATCGGCAAGCTAAAATGTGCCGGGTGGTAACGGTGACGGCGTCGGTGGAGCGTCTGCACCACTACCAGACAATTGAAGTGCATAGCGCGTGCCGTCGGCCGTGGCCATTTTGTATTGGTCGAAATTTAACAAACTCAGCATACTACCGAAGTTTTTTTCAATTTTAGGGGCCAATGTGAGGTCCAAACTGATTTGATAGGAGCCCACTTGTGTGGATGTTTCACCGTCTTGACTGGACATTTGCATAGCTATACTTGCTTTCATCTGACCGTAGATATCGTCGCCGGGCCGACCGATTGTCGCTTTTGAGATGTCAAGTTCGCCTTTGCCCATAGAGCCGAATAATATAACTTTTGAGATCCTCGTATCGGGGAGCGTAAGAGCCATCCACGCGGGGACCATAGTCTGCGGAATGTGCAATTTGCGAATTTCGATGCTCGCAGTACCTGACGGTTGAACGGTAAACTTCGGATCGAATGCGCCATCGATTTGCCCCTGTACTCGACCGTCCATTACGACCGGTAGCTGGGCAAAGGTGGAGAGCCCTTTGAGATCGACGTCGTTCAGAGACAACGCAAAATTTTGCAATTTATGGGTGAGCCGGTAATTGACATTCACCGACCCGTTTAAAAAACTGTCGATCGATGCGCTAAAACCAGGGCTTAACGTCAATAGCCCCATGAGATTCGGTGATAAATAAATTTCACCGGCGTGAATCGGCGGAAGCATCGTGGTTTCAACCGAAACTTTGTCAAGACGTAACGACGGCGGGAAAAAACTCAGCCCTAAATGGGCGAAATCAAGAAATACTCCCTGTTGCGCCGCTTTGGCCATGATGAGATCGGATAAATCATCGTACGGAAAAATCAACACGGCAAAAACCAAAGCCGACACCAAGATCAACACGAGCATTTTTTTCTGCTCTCGTATCACGTAAAAAAAGGGTTTAAAAATCTCTTTAATAAAAGACAAAATTTTCTTTTACTCCGTCGTGGTTGGGGGCTCGGTCGCGCTGTCGCTTTTCTTTGTTGATGAGGCCTCGAATGCGGAAGGCAAATTGTAAACGGCCAATTTAAAGAGCACGTCAAAATAATGAGTATTCGTGCGATCCGCCGTCATGTCGATCCCGGCGAGTTTCACATTTGGATTCTGACTTTCAAGTTCATATCCGATTTCGACGATTTGTTTGAGATTCAATTTTTTAAGTTTCACCCCAACGCCCGAAACGCGCAGCCGGCGGACGGCAACTCCTGGCCCAAGATCATCCGGCGGAATAGTCACAATGCCGCCGTTTTGTTCAGGTAGCAGGGGATAATGGGCGAGCATATCGGTGATTTTTGTTTTGAGCGTGTCGGCATCGACGGTTTTAGGCATGCTTTCTGATTCGCTAGCCAGCTGGTTCGCGCGCAACAGTTTGCGAATGAGATTTCGGTTCGACACGTAATGGGCGTCGCTGCTAAACGAACTTGAAAAATAAGAATAGGGGATCATGGCGAAGATAAAAACGATAAAAGCGGCCGCGCCCACAATTAAAATGCGTTGGGCGTTGGGCGACAAATTTTCATACTGTTCACGTAAGTTCTTCTTTTATGTCGTCTATGGTCAAGTCAGCCACCTGCCTTTCGCGCAATACGCAGGCGATAGCCAAATGCAAGATAATGATTTTTGTTAACCGAAGATGTTGGAACTTTGCTGATATGCCCGTCGCTGGCAAGTGTTTTCAAAACGCGTTCAAGGTGCAATATAATCGATTCGTTAGCGGCATTACCCGCGATATCTACCATTTCACCGTTGATTTTAAGATGTGTAATATTAAGGCCTGTCCAGTTATGCTTCGGACCATACATCCTCTGGAGCGGCGCGATCGCCGTTAACCTTGTCATGACATCTAAAGCCGAATCCATGTTTTTAATGCTGGTAAGCATTTTGAGCAATTTGGCTTTCTCGGTTTGCTCATAAACAAACTTATCAACGTTTGGCCGGTTAACCACCATGCTTTGAGCGCCAAGAATATTTGG
>JAJYHS010000141.1 GCA_021784635.1 bacterium | reverse complement strand
GTTGCAGCAACACGACGTTTATCAATCGCCGACATTTCAAGAGGCGATTAAAAATGATGGTCCGCATATTGTGCCGCCGGACGGGCACGGATTTGGTTTCGATCGTCTTTTGGAGAGTCAAAAGTGGATCGAGCTCAGCTAATTGACTGGTCCTCTTCTGAATCATACGTTCTGCTCAACCCACGTTTGCCGGCGGAGCTGAAATCGCGAGTTCATCTGGATCGTCTGCCTAAAATGGGTGGAGTTGTTTGGCTAGGCTCTTCGGGCACGACATCAATTGGCTCGATTACTTTATATGGTTTAAAAAAAACCGCGATTTTGATCGGCGCCGAAGCGGTCAATCGGCATCTTGACGTTACAATGAATGATAAGTGGATATTAACTCTTCCGGTGTTTCATGCGGGCGGGTTGAGCATTTTGGCTCGGGCGTTTTTAGGCCATCAAACGGTGATCGATCGAAGTTTTGATAAGTGGGGTGCCGATAAATTTCATTCTTGGGTTAACGAATCGCAGGCGACGCTGGCGGCTATCGTACCCACACAAGTATTTGATTTAGTAAAATTAGGCCGTAAAGCTCCGCACTCGCTACGTGCGGTTATTGTTGGCAGTGCGGCCCTTTCTGAAGAGCTTTATTTTCAGGCTCGTGAGTTGGGTTTTCCGGTTTTGCCGACATTTGGCGCGACAGAAGTTTGTTCGCAAATTGCAACTGCTGAACTGAGTTCTCTTTCTGGTGACGCTTATCCCGAGCTTCGTGTTTTGCCGCATATAGAGGTTAAGCTGATGGAAGATGACCGGCTGGCAATTCAGAGTTCAGCGTTGTTTTCGGTTCTTGCGGATATTACAACAGAAGCGACTGACGTATTGTGGCGGGCAGGGGAGTGGTACGTCATGAAAGATCGCGCTGAGCTCAGTTTTGACGAGCGCGATCCAGAGCGTATTTGGCTCACTCCTAAAGGGCGAGTTGGCGATATAGTGAAAGTTTCAGGTGAGGCAGTCAACTTGCTCGAGCTCACGCAATTGTTTTTTCGTATTTTATCAAATCATCGGCGCGCGATCGATTTTGCGATTTTACCCACATTAGATGCCAGACGAGGTCATGAGATAGCGCTCGTGTTACCGCTTGATTGCTTTCGCGGACACAAATCTTTTGTGAATGAATTTAATGTTCAAGTGTTGCCTGTTGCAAAAATTCAATCGGTTTATTTTGTGCGTGAAATTACAAAAACGGAACTTGGCAAAGTTCGAATCGCCGAATTAAAAAAACAACTGGGGCTGCCGTAGTTCAATTTCGCTCCAGTTGTTCGCGTATACGATCCGGAACGTTCATTTTTTTTAAGGAACGTCGATCGACAAAAACGTGAATCGTTTTCACTGTAGTTAAAAGGCTTCCGGATGAGTCATATAGTTCAACCTGAAATTCGACCGATGTATTGCCGACACGAACTAAGTAGAGTTGCGCTGAGCAAATTTCGCCCGCTCGTGCCGGCTTTTGAAAATCGGCTTCGGCATGGCGCAACGGCACGGTAAAATCAGAGTTTTGAAACCAAAAGGCCCATCCAAGTGAATTGGCTGCCCAAAAATCTTCAATGGTTTCGTGGGCCAACTCAAATGCCCGGGCAAAATACAATATCCCTTGGGGGTCGGTATCACCAAAATGGACGGTGATGCTTTTTTCAAAAAGTAACTGTGCCATCAATTATCCTGTAGCTAAATCCGTCGCTTGTTTCTTGACACGCTTGTTGCGAGTCAGTAACGCTCTTTGTCGGTATGAACCTTAAAGTTTACGCTCCAGACGACTTTCCAAGCTATTTACCAAAGCTGAATGCACTTTACGACGATCTTTTTTCGCATGGTAAGGGTTTTCGGGCTAAATTGATTCAAAGGATATCGGGGCACTTGCGCTTGCCGGATCAAACCGTACATCTGCTCGCGCAAACGATTGAATTCATTCACAACGCTTCGCTTTTGCACGATGACCTGATCGACCGCTCGCCGCTTCGCCGTGAAAAAACGGCGGCATGGCTCAAGTATACGCCCGAATATGCGGTATTGGCAGGCGACTATCTTCTCGCGCGCGTAATGGTGAATCTTTCTCGGCATGGCAATTTGGCACTGATTCAATACACGGCCGAGGTCATCTCGGATTTGCTTGAAGGCGAATGGATTCAGGATTCATTGATCGAAGACTGGGACGTGAGTCTTTTGCAACTTGACCGCGTTCACGATCTAAAAACGGCCTCACTTTTTAAATGGTGCATCCGCTCGCCGTTTATTGCGGCTCATAACGACGTGGCTGATCTACATCGTTGTTTGGAGGAGATGGGCAGTTTACTCGGCTTGCTCTTTCAGCGAAGCGACGATCTTTTGGATTTCGATATACGTAATTATGAAGGCAAAGCAATTTTAGGTGATTTGCAATCGGGGTATATGAATTCATTTGCGACGTTTCTCACTCGCGACATGAGCGAACAACAAAAGGCTCGGTTTCGCGACTGCAAGACAAAGCAAGAAGTCTATAGCGTCGTTGGAGAAGAAAGCTTTTTTTCGAAACTTGAGCAGTTTGATGAGCATAACCGAAAAGTGATCGAGCTATTTGAACACCACTGCGAACAACTGGCGCAAATTCTGCCGGGCGATGTTCAAGGAGTCGTTTCCGATTTTAAATCATTGCCGGGTATTTTGTATTGGCGAAAAGTTTAAATTTCATGAGTCTACAAGACCCGCCGAAAACAAAGCCTTCATTTCTGACTATTGATCGAACTCATCCCGATTTTCAAAAATATTTATTAGGTGAACTCCCAAACGCTCAGGTGGCGTTGCCTATTCAGTCGCTCCATATTAATTCGCGTGAAGAGAAAATAACGTTTCAGATTTTAAATCGCGATGAAGTAAAAAAGCCGTCGTTACTCAAAGTTCTCGCGCGGCTTATGCGGCTTGATTTGGTGGGGCTCACATTGTTGCCGGTGGTTACCGTATTTTTTGAAAAATCCGGTATTTTGATTGAGCACGCGAGCTTCGCGCTTTTGTCGCTTCTGTTTTTGCACGGCGCGATCTACTGCCGCAATGACTTTGTCGATCATCTAAGCGGTATTGACAGGCTCAACGAAAAAGGCGGAAGTCGCGTTATACAAAACGGTTGGATTCGTGCGGTGACTGTCCGCCGCTTGTCTCGCGCGCTCCTTGTCTTGGCCGTTATTTTTTCTTTGCCCGTCCTCGTTAATTCATTGAACTTAGTGTGGCTTTCTGCTTTAGGTGGCGGAATTGGAATAATAGGTTATTCGGCACTTCGCCGTGGTCGGGAGCTTGAAAGTGGCTCAAGGCGAACGAGTGCGAATTGGATCGCCGGTGATTTGTCTTTATTTTTCGCATTGGGACCGCTGCTAACTTTTGGTGCAAATATTGTTGCGCATGATCCGCTGCCCTTTGGTAGATGTGCTTTATTGGGCAGCGGTTTTGGAATACTTGCCGTTTCGTATGTTGAAATTCGGCATCTTATAAGTGTTGTAGTGGATGACGTGGCGGGACTGCGCACACTTGCGGTCGAATTTGGTTTTGATCGCTCAAAGCGTTTCGTAGCATGTTTGTTTGTCTTGGCAGGACTTTGTTTCACGCTTTTCTTAGTTGCGATGCATTGGCCGTGGTGGGTGCTTGCGGCAGCTCTAATGCTGATTTTAAATTTAGGTCTAGCAATTAGAATTTGGCGAACAAGTTCACCACTTGCCTCGTCTCTTCCGAACATTTTAAAAGAAACTCTTATCGTTCACTTAATTTGCGGGATCATTGTGATCGGATTCGCAATTTTATGATGTATCTAGAAGTTTTGGACGGCGATAAAACCCTAAAAGTATCCGTAGAGTTTAAGCATCGCCGCCTCGTCGGCGTCAAAACCGATCTTTTATCTAAAGCCTTGGGGCGCCCGGCTAAAAATAAACAAAAACCATTTGTTATCGATGCGACCGCCGGTTTGTGCCGTGACAGCATGCACCTGATCGCCCTCGGCTGTCGAGTTGTGGCGATCGAGCGAAACGAAAAATTGTTTCGCGCATTTAGCGGGATTCGCCAGCCAAGTAATTTTAATTTAATTCACGCCGAAGCGGTGACTTGGCTAAAGCAATTGTCGAATCAAGCTGGATCGGAGCCCGACCGCCTACGCCCTGATATCGTATACTTGGACCCGATGTTTCCGGAGAAGAAAAAGTCGGCAGCCGCCAGTAAAGAAACGCGCCTTTTACAACTGCTTGAGCCGCCGCCGACACAAGAGGATGAACGGCAGCTGCTCTTGGCCGCACTTAATGTGGCGCAATTTCGGGTCATTGTAAAACGACCTAAACATGCGCCATGGCTTGCCGGACAAAAGCCCAGTCACTCTTTGATTGGCAAATCGGTGCGATACGATGTGTATGTCACGACCGGGGCCGCTCACAAGGGCGGCGAAACCCGTGATTTGAGCTCCTCGTAAACGAGTGCGAGATCCGAATTAGAATTCACTTTTTCGTTAAATGAGAAATATCGTTTCATGTCTTGGAGGGCGTCTTTCAAAAGACCAAGATCGCGCCGCAAGAGTGCGCGTTCGGCTAAAATCCGCATGTTGTCTGGTTCAAATGAAAGGATCATTCCGAAAGTTTTATGTAGACGATCGGTGTCCGCATATTGCCGGTAATAAAAAGAGAGGTAGGTAAGATACTGGACGACGGATTCTTGTAAACTGAGCGAGGCGATCGAATCCTTTCGCTCGTTATTTAAAATATTTAAAAGCTCATCTTCAGTCAAAAAGCGGCCACACTCTTCAAGATTGACGTATCGAGATCTCCCTTGGCATTCCCATTTAAGAATGGCGCGGTTGGGCCAACGCAAGAAATCGATTTTAAGACCAAGCCGACAACCCAAATGCATGTACAGTAAAGCAATTGCGGAATAGCAACCCCGACGATCCGCCAGGATTTCGTCGAGTAAAACCGGTGCTGCCGCGATCTGAAATTTTTTGGTATCGAACAAATAGTGATTGAGGGACGCAAAAAGTTCGTCGTCAGGCAGGCCCGAGGTCAAACTCGCAAGTTCGTAGTACATGAAGTTGACCGGCCGCAAAAGGTAATCGGCATCGGTTGAATTTGTGCTGTCGTTTGACCTAAGCGATTGATTAATCCAAACCAGGGCGCTCAACGGAGAATCAATCAATCGCGAGTTATCAAAGTCCAAACACATTATGCTGCACGCCCCCTCGAGCTTTTTCGTACGTAACCGTCAGCCGATTTTCAAGCATTGCGAACTGTTGACTAAGCATGTCACGGATTCGACAATAGTTTTATGGCAGAAAATATTGAACAATTGCGAGCGCGAATTGTGGAGCTCGAACTCGAAGTCTCCGAGCGCGAAAAAGATCTCGCCGTATTTCGGCGGGAACTCAGTCAAGCCAACCAGCGGCTTGAATCGCTCATCGGCAAACTCAATCAAGAGTTGCGGCTGGTTCATTTGATTCAAAAGCACTTGGTGCCGACTGAAATTCCACAAATTCAGGGTTTTGAGTTTTCATCAAAATTTTTAGCAAGTTTTCAACGCGGCGGTGACTATTTCGATATATTTGAACACGAAGATCGTTCGCGATTTGGTGTCATTGTTGCGGCGGGGTCCGGGCACGCCATGTCGGCGCTACTTCTTTCTATTTTGCTTAAGATGACGGGACGTATGGAGGGGAGAAGACAATCTGACCCATCCAGTCTCATTGAAAAAATTGTGCGTGAAATTAAACCCGCAAGCGCTCCTCAAGATTTTGCCGATCTATTTTATGGAGTGTTTGATCGCCGACAATTTTCACTTAACTACGTTAAGCTGGGTGGCATTAGGGCGTTGCACTATGACAGCTCGAATTCCGAACTTCGCCTGTTGAAATCAGAATTGCCGGCAATTCAAGTTGCGTTTGATGCGCCGATTCGAGCGCAGTCCGTCGAATTGAACCCGCGCGACAAACTTATTTTTTGTACGCCCGGTGTCGTCGAGGCGAAGGATTTAGATGGCCATCAGTTTGGTGAAGACCGCCTTTATCAAGCTATTTTGGAGTTTGCCAGCCAAGGAGTCCACGAGCTGCGCAATCAGATTTTTTACCGGTTACAAGAATTTACCGCCGGAGTCGAGCCGCCACGCGACCAAACTGTTATCGTCGCGGAAGTGAAAGATAAGGTAATAAAACTAGCCAAAAATAATCTACCGAATTG
>JAJYHS010000124.1 GCA_021784635.1 bacterium | reverse complement strand
ATCATTCGACACAATCTGAAAATAATTATTGCCGCTTGTTGTTGTAGTGCGCTGTTTGGTTGTTCAAGTCTGCCCGAAAGCCAGGCCCTGCGCCAAATTCGTGTTGGCATGTCAAAGTCGGAAGTTCTAAATATTGCAGGTAGCCCAAAGATTTCGGACCGGCGTCTTAATCAGGATCGGTGGGTATACGAGACCGACGACGGTACCAATCATAAATTTGTTACAACGGATGTGTTTTTTGCACACAATCGTGTCACTTATGTGGGGCGCCCCAACAAACTCCCCAACAAATCGTCGGGGCACTTTCAGCCCGTTGGCCAATAATCAGTATTTCTAATTTGTAAAGCTTTTCCCGGTCGCTATTCGCTTAACTTCAATCGCCCGGCAGAATTTTTGTTTTCTTTAGGTTGCGCCGGTAAGATGCCGTGCGCGCGATTGATTTGTTCAACTGTAGGCTTAAGGGGGCGGCCCATGATCGGCTCGTATTTTTTATCTATATTATTTTTTAGGGCTGTGAGTTCACCCTCGAGGCCCGATTGCGTCTCATATTCGTGAAGGGGCTTTTTGTGCATTAATAAATAATGCCGGTCGATTGCCGCCCCTTCTTCCGGATACTCATATTTGAGAATTTCTGTCTGATGATTGTATTGATCCATCGAGTGCATCATGTCTTTATAAGATTTCACGATTTCTTTTAAAACACCGATCTTCTTACTATTAGAAATGACGTAGTGATTGCCGGACCTCTTTGCCACAATTGCCGAAAGCAGTGTTTTTTTATCAGATTGAATACGAGCCTGAAGTTTGTTTAGACGTGTGATTCGCACCGCCCATTCACGATCCGCACCTTCGGCATTCGCGCGTACCGCAATCCCACCTGCAATGACAACGGCGACAATCGCCATTTTTATAAAGTTCAACTCCGCTTTAGGGTGAATGAATCGCATATTGCTCCCAAGTTATTCCGACCGGCAAACCGCGAAGCCTTTGAATTAACACCGCCGCCTTCACGGGAGTCACGTCTGAAATTTTCACTACTCCATCTCGAATCGAGTGCAAAATGGCTTCGACGTCAAACAAAAATCTAGGATCTTCAAGAACTTCACGCACAGATTTTCGCACATCCGAAGTGTCAATATTTGTTAGGCAAATATTAAACCTCAACAGACCCTCACGCGCCTGCGATTCGGGGGAGTTACCGTATTCAGCAATATCGGCAAGGTCGCCGGCATTATTTGTGGGCTCAACTGATTTTATCTCAGTCGGCGAAACTGTTTCATTATCTATCGGCTCGGGAGCGCTCGCCGCTTCACTTGCGTCGGTTTGACCTTCAATTTGTGGCTGAATTTCATCGTGACTAGCGTCGGCGTCGGCAATCTCGTCATCCATCCCGACCACGATTTGCCCCCCGCAGCTTGGACACGTAATTAAACCAAAAGCGTCGGAATTAATTTCGGCCTGACACAACGGGCACTTTATGCTCACTCTACGCCCTCTTATGCTTTTTTCGCTCCATTGCGCGACGCTGAGCGCGGTTCATTTTTGGCTCGGAATTCATCATATCATCGCGCGCAAACTCGGCCTCAGATGGCATGCCCGCTGGAGATGCACCGTAGCCAGCCCCATTTCTTTCAGAACCACTTTGAGTTGCGGCATTTACGCCCGGAGCTTGGTTTAAAAAGCTTGCGCCCTCTGACGCCTCGCTGCCTTGATAGTTGAACTGTTGTTGCCCTTGTCGTCTTCGCCATTCCATTTCAAAGCGATTTGCCTCTTCCGCTTCTTCGGGAGATAGAATGCGAACCTTGATGAGTTTTTCAATCACTTCTGAAGCGATGACTTCATTCATCCGTTCAAATGCCGCAAAACCCTCGGTCTTGTACTGTACAAGCGGATCCTGTTGCGCGGTAAAACGAAGCCGAACAGCATCTTGCAAGTAATCAATGATTTTAAGGTGATCCTTCCAACGCATATCGAGCGTTTGGAGCAAAATCATTTTTTGCATCTGCGGCCAATGCTCGCCAATTTCCTTCTTCTGCTGGTCGTAAGTGCGCTTTACTTCATCGCGAACAGCGTTAGTAAGACTCTCAACGGTTGCCGTTGAATGATCAAATTCAAGGTCAATGCCAAATTGTTTTTGCAACGCCGTTCGAAGACCGGACAGATCCCAATCGGACGGCTTGCCTTTTTCGGGAGCAAATTGCTCAAGCGTACGCGACGTTGTGTCACCAAGAAAATCTAAAATAATGCGCTCGAGATCTTCTGGCTTTCCGTTTAAAATTTCGCGGCGAAGCCCATAAATTGCGGTGCGCTGTTTATTCATGACATCGTCGTACTCAAGAAGATGCTTACGAATATCAAAGTTGTGCCCTTCAACTTTGCGTTGCGCTCCTTCTATGGCATTTGTCACCATGCGCGCGGTAATTGGTTCATCCTCTGGAACCTTTAACATCGTCATAATTTTTTGGATGCGCTCACCGTTAAATTTACGCATGAGATCGTCTTCAAGAGACAAATAAAATCGCGACTCCCCTGGGTCGCCTTGTCGTCCCGACCGACCACGCAATTGATTGTCGATACGGCGCGCCTCATGGCGTTCTGTTCCGATAATATAGAGCCCGCCGGCCGCCACCACTTCTTCTTTTTCTGCCGCACATTGGACTTTGTACTTTTCAAGCACTTGCTTGAATTCATTGCGGTTTGAGTCGACTTCTTTGCCGCCTGAAGCGCGCCGCAATTCCGCACGCGCCAAAAATTCGGCATTACCACCAAGCACGATGTCCGTCCCGCGGCCGGCCATATTTGTGGCAATCGTGATCGCGCCTTTTCGACCCGCTTGCGCGACAATTTCAGCTTCGCGCTCGTGTTGTTTCGCGTTTAATACATTATGGGTGATCCCATCATTTTTTAAAAACCGACTTAGCTTTTCAGATCTCTCAATGCTTACCGTACCAACCAGCACGGGCTGGCCTTTTTGATTTCGTTCCTGAATGTCACGAACGATAGCCCGATATTTCGCGTTTTCATTTTTGTACACGATGTCTTCGTGATCAAATCGCCTAATGGGCCTATTTGTCGGAATTACTGTTACATCAAGGTTATAAATTTTCTTGAATTCGACCGCTTCGGTCTCAGCGGTGCCCGTCATACCCGACAATCTTTCATACATCCTAAAATAGTTTTGAAACGTAATCGTCGCGAGGGTTTGGTTTTCACTTCGAATCGGCACGTGTTCTTTGGCTTCGATCGCTTGGTGCATGCCATCGCTCCAACGCCGGCCGGGCATGAGACGCCCCGTAAACTCGTCAACGATCACGATTTCGCCATTGACGACCATGTAATCGACGTCGCGATGATAAAGGTGGTGGGCCTTTAAACCTTGATAAATGTGGTGTACAAGTTCGATGTGCTGCGGATCATAAAGATTGTCGACCCCGAGAAGCTCTTCGCATTTTGTGTTGCCTTCTTCGGTAAGCGAAACCGTTTTGGTTTTCTCCTCCATTGTAAAATGCTCGTCGAGTTTCAACTGAGGGATGATTCGATCGATTTTTTCGTATTTGTCAGTCGATTCCTCAGATGGCCCTGAAATAATAAGCGGAGTTCTCGCCTCGTCGACCAAAATTGAATCGCACTCGTCAACAATGGCAAAGTGATGTGGCCTTTGCACGTAATCGGAAAGGTCAAACTTCATATTGTCGCGTAAATAATCAAAGCCAAATTCGTTATTCGTCCCGTACGTAATATCGGCCGCGTATTCTATTTTGCGTTCTTCGTCTGTTTTTTCGTGCACAATTGTGCCCGTAGTAAGGCCGAGATAATGATAAATCTGACCCATCCACTCGCAGTCGCGTTTCGCAAGATAATCGTTAACGGTAACAAGATGCGCGCCTTTACCCGTTAAAGCGTTTAAATAAAGGGGCAGGGTGGCAACCAGAGTTTTGCCCTCACCCGTTCGCATTTCAGCAATACCGCCGCGAAACAAAACAATCCCGCCGATCATTTGCACGTCGTAGTGGCGCATGCCAAGCGTACGCTTTGAGGCTTCACGCACGACCGCAAAGGCTTCGGGCAATAACTCTTCGAGTTTTTCACCCCGCGAAATTCGTTCTTTAAATTCAGGGGTTTTTGCTTTGAGTTCGGCATCGCTTAGCCCCTGTAGCTTCGATTCGAACGTTGCGATGTGCTCGACTGTCGGGCGCAAGCGGCGCATTTCGCGCTCATGGCTTGTCCCTACAACCTTCTTAAATAACTTATTGATCATCAGATGACTTTATAATTTTAGGCGCGACCTGTCTATGCCTGTCGTGTAGCCAGCTTGAATGAGCTGACGTAGCGCTTCTCCCATAACCATCGCCACGCAATTTGCCAAATTAAAACTACGAATTTTGCCGGGGAACGGGATGCGATACACATGATCTTCAAAGTGGCCGAGAATGTCGCTTGGCATGCCCTTCGTTTCTTTGCCAAATACAAGCGCATCGCCCGGTCGAAACTCAATATCGAAAATTGTCTTCTCGCCGGTTGTTTCTATGAGGTGAACTCGTTGGCCGGGCTCCAAGCTTTTTAGCCAGCTCTGCCTCGTTGGATGATAAACAAGGTCCAAATTTGGCCAGTAATCAAGGCCGGCCCGGCGAACTTGCTTATCATCAATAGAAAAGCCAAGCGGACCGACCAAATGAAGCCTTGACCATAATCCCACACAAGTTCGTCCGATATTACCGGTATTGTTGGGGATCTCTGGCTCAATCAAGACAACATCAAAAAGGGTCTGAGAATAGTGGCTCATAATACCCGCAAAAACCTTAAGACAAATATCGAGCGACGTCTTTGCCGAGTTGAGTCAGCGCAAGCCGGCGGCCTTTGTCAATTATCAACTCAAGCTTTAAAAGCTCGCGATAAAGCGTCATATCAATCGGTATTACTTCGCGCCCCGAACATTGACTGAGACGTTTAATGTAAGTGGCTTGCCGTTGCGTGAGCGTTTGCGCCAACGTTGGCCTTTGGGCCAGATCGCTTTGCCAATCCCCGCCTTGAATTCTCTCCGCCTGATTGGGGAGTTTAGATGAGTTCAGGGCATAAACAAAACATTCCTGAATCAATCCATCAATTGTTCGCACATTCACGCGTTGTTTGAGATAGACGCTTTTTTGCGGGTTCATCGGCAAATAACCGTTTAATTCGTCAAGAAGCCGAAAGACGATCTCAGGCGCTTGCACTTTGATTAAATCACCCGGTATCAAATCGCCTTCGATCGCCTGATTTTCACGGTTTGCCGATAACACAAGCGCCGGGTAACCAACCGGCATACGATAAATGAATCCACGTACTGTTGCCGGTCGTCGCTCCATCACATAGCGGTCAAGATGGTGTGCCAAAACCATGCCTTTTGAAAAAGCTCCATAAACAAACAGTGACAGCTCATCGACCATTTGTAAGCCTCCCCTAACAAAAGAGTCGCGATTTACCAAAAGGTCTGCGTTTGGGCAAATAACAATATTTTCTGACGCAATTAATTTCATGTTGTGGAATTTTCGTCCAGCCGGTAAATCTAAGATCCAACATACAGTAATGAAAAAAATCGAAGCTTTCATTAAGCCATTCAAGCTCGACGACGTGGTCGAAGCTTTAGCAGAAGTCGGTGTTGAAGGCTTATCTGTCTTCGAAATTAAAGGATTCGGCCGGCAAAAAGGGCGCACTGAAATTTATAAGGGCGCTGAATACGTTGTCGATTTTCTCCCCAAAGTAAAAATTGAAATTGTGGTGAATGATGCGCTTGTTGGAGCTGCTGTTGAAGCAATACAAGCGGCGGCACGAACCGGAAAAATCGGCGACGGCAAAATTTTTGTAACTCCCGTTGAACAGGCCGTGCGAATTCGAACGGGCGAGCAAAATGAAACCGCATTATAAGTGCCGAGAAAATTTTGAATTTGTAATGAACTTTTAAAAAACAAGGAGGCTCCATGACCCCGACCGAAGTGATAAAATATGCTAAAGATCGCGGAGTAAAAATGGTCGACTTAAAATTTGTCGACCTACCGGGCACCTGGCAACATTTTACAATCCCACTATATGAATTAAACGAAGAAGTTTTTGAGAGCGGCCTAGGATTTGATGGCAGTTCGATTCGCGGTTGGAAGAGTATCAATGACTCGGACATGTATGTCGTGCCGGATCCAAAAACGGCTAAAATCGATACTTTTATGGAAGTGCCGACC
>JAJYHS010000031.1 GCA_021784635.1 bacterium | reverse complement strand
CGCTATTACGCTCGCCGCGGCAAACCAATTGGGTGCGCGTCTGGGTAAAAAAACGTGCATCGTTGTGAGCGGCGGCAACATCGATCTCACCTTGATGGAAGAGATTCTCGATCGCGGTCTGACTCGAAACGGTCGTCGAACGAAAATTTCAGTGGTGGTCGACGACCGGCCGGGTTCGCTTCTCAAATTAACCAAAATTGTGTCGCAAAGCGGGGCTAATATTATTCAAGTTGAGCACGACCGCGTGGATCCGGCTCTTCAAATTCGAGAGACCCGAATTTCATTTATTCTTGAGACAAAAAATCGCGATCACATCGAAGAAATTCGCGCAGCGCTCAGGCTCGAAGGCGTTCGTATACTACTCTGAATTGGCACCAAATCCGCCGCCGCCGCCTGATAAAAGAGTAATAATGTCACCCTTTTGTACGGTTTGTTCGCCAACTGAGGGTAAAATTGTTTTTTGCCCGTTTGCTGACTGTACAACAATTTCAGCGTCTTGACCCGACTTACCACCGTCGAGGCCTTCGGCTCGATTTGGGGGGCGCAAATAGTTCCAGCTCATTTTCACCGGCTGGAGAATTTTGAACGATTCGGCCGCGCCTTGACCGCCGGCGAAGCGGCCGCCGCCGCCCGAATGGGCGCGAATTCCACAATGAACAAATTCAATTTGATATCGACGCTCGAGATCTTCGATCGAATAAGCGAGTAATGAAAATCGGCGCCACGCAAATCCAGAATCGAGACCGGGGGCCGAACTGGTCGCACCTAAACCAGTAGGCAGCGAAAATAACCACGGGGGGCCGTCGTTCGGTATCAATTGTAAAGAGCAGTGGCTCACGCCACTCATCGCCCAACCCAATTTGCGGTCAATTCGGTACAAAGCGAGTGAGATGATATTGGCCAAAAGATTCAGCCCATCCGTATGCCCCAGGTAGAGCGGTCGCGGAAACGACGAGTTCACCAGACTTCCTTTTGGTGCTTTGATTTCAAAACGAGAAAGCACTCCCATGTTTATGGGGATGTCCGACTTTAATAAACTCAAAAATGTTCCGACGGCGGCGCCGATAGTGGCCGAATCAGTCATAAATAACGTCTGCCCAGCCGTGGTTCCGGTAAAATCCAAGAAAATGTGGCCGTCACGTATCTCCGCTTTCAAACGGATCGACTCTTTCCCACTCACGTCGATTTCGCTCGTGCCTACGCCTTCTGGCAGCTCATCGAGCCGACTATGAAAAGCCTGCTCAGAATCGCGCAAATAGTGCCGCCATTGAGTGCGGCTAAAATTTTCTTTGCGTAGTTCATCTTTTAATCGAGCGCGTAACTTGAGCAGTTGCGCAATCTCAGCTTCAATGCGCGGGAAAAAATCAGCGGGGAGCAGCGGGTGGCTTTTCAGTGCGTCGACGATAGTCGGATTGGGCATGCCGTTTGAGAAATAAGGCGACGGCGGGATACGCAGACCTTCATCGTCAATCGTATTGGCTGGGCCGACCTTGGCGACAAATGTCAGGCGCGACGCCACTAACAATTCGGCCGGTGCCGATTTATTTTTTGTGGTGCGCGTACCCACGCCCATGACAAGAGTGGGGGAGCAGACGACGGTACCACCCGAATACGGATCGTTCGTTATCGTGATATCCCCGTCGCGCAGGTGCAAATACTTGTGACTGACTTCTGATGCGAGTGGCAGTGTCCCGATATCGGCGAGAGACTCTGGCTTTACATAAAGCAATTCAAATTCGCTTGTCATAAGGCATGCGCGATGGAGCGGCCCAAAAAGGCTTTTAAGTTTTTCGTATATACGATAACTGTTCAACCGATCCATTCTCTGAAAGCCTCAAATTCATCTATAATTGAAAGTCCGCCCAATGGTTGGGCCAACGCCGTGGCCAGTGGGCCGCAAATTTTCAAATTTTTATTTAAGCCGTGATTGCGAATTTCGTCCTGCAAGATCTCGCAACCCAGCACGAACAAACGGTCAGCCAATGTTTCACCGGCAAGACGTTCGTCGTCCGTAAAATTTCGCGCATGAGCCGCAAGTTGTTCAACAAGATGATGTCTACCGCGTTCATTACGTCGATCGGTTATCGGTATCACATCTTGAAGATCGTCCGGTTTCATTTGAAGCGCCACAAGGTCAAAAAAAGTGGGAACAAGCCCACGACCAAAAACCATCGGGCCGAGATCGTGCGATGCAATGTCATTTGAAAATTCGACAGGCGAAATAAAACCTTTAGTTAATAATGAAAGGGGTTGAATGCGCGGAAAAAAGAGCGATGGCGTTGCAAGAGCAAGAGGCCCAAAAGGCGATGGCCACGACTTTTGCCGCTCGCCGCGACCGGCGAATAATATGAAGTTTTCATATCCGGCGTAAAAAATGGGGCCGTCCTGAGCCATAGACGATGATAGTTTTTCGTAATATGAAGTCGCCGCTTTAAGAAGGGGAACGCGGCCGTCGGCGATTTCTTGCAAGGGGTGATCCCCGACAAAAACCAGATTTGTTTCGCCTGGCGCCAATGTTTCGAACACCGATTGAATTTTTTTAATCCGAGATAAAAAGGGTTCAAAAGAGCGCGCGGTCACAATGGTGGACAAGAAGCGGGACTTTTCGTCGGTCATCAAATGAAAATCGTGCCCGTTTTGCAAGCAAGATAGGTGGACGCGAAACCCTTTTGTTTCGAAGAATTCTTTCGCGCGCATTTCGTTTTCATTGTTGCGCGCGGAATGTAGAAAACAAACCGCAATATCTTTTATTTGATGAAGTTGCAGCTTCGAAGCGAGAAACTCAAGTTCGGTGTGATCAACCGGCTTTTCAATTTGCCCCTGTGCATTGGTTCGTTCAGACACGCCTAAAAAAAGATCGCGGTCAATCGGCATCGCTGGGCGCCGAGCTTCGCTCGTAAAGTGCCACGTTTTGAGCGGCATTGTCATTTCAAGCCAGTTTTCAAAACCGGCGGTAATTAATACGGCTGCCGAATCACTTTGTCCCGATTGGCTCTGCTCAAATGGCCAATTTGGATATAATCGAACCTTAGCAACGGTTGAAACTTGAAGCTCCTGCAGGAGTGCCGAAAGAGTCGCCTCGACGTTGGATTGCGGATAATAAAATCTCCGCTTGTAAAATTCTTTATTCAAAGCGACAAGGTCAGCGAAATGTTCGCCGACACGTAATCCAATTGACCAGGGCATAGCTCGCATCCTATTTTAAATTTTCTATGCGGTCAGCATCGATTATTATCACAATTGACGGTCCGGCAGCTTCCGGCAAGACTTCGGTGAGCCGGCTCATTGCCGGTCGTCACGGTTGGGCCTGGGTCTCGACCGGCGCATTTTACCGTGGATTGGCTTATGTGGCGCTAAAAGAACACATAAATATCCAGGACGAAGTGGCACTTGCAAAACTTTGCGTGTCGCCGATTTGGCGTGTTGTAATGGCCGCCGAACGGACCCAAGTTTTCATGCATGGCGAAGACGTAACCGATACCATTTATTCTGAAGAAATTGGTTCAGCCGCGAGTCTTGTCAGCCAATTCCCACAGGTGCGTGCGAGTCTTCTCAATGCCCAAAGACTTTGCGCGACTGGTGTCAATGCGCTCCTTGCCGAAGGTCGTGACTGTGGTACGGTTGTCTTCCCCCTAGCGCAAGTTAAATTCTACCTTACCGCCGGGACCCGTGATCGAGCCGAGAGACGGGCGCGGGAACAGGGCGCTAATGTTGAAGAAATGCGCCAAGCTCAAGTCAAGCGCGACTACCAGGATAGTTCAAGACGTGCAGCTCCTATGCAAATACCCAGTCAGGCCCACGTTATTGACACCACTTCTTTGACTCTTGAACAGGTTGTTGAACAAGTTGATGACATTATCAGGAAAGAGCTTGCCGAACGAAGCCTCTCCCACTTATAAGTAGCAAAAAAAGGAATGATGCCTTACGGTTGGAGTTCACCCTTCCCTGTATGAGCGGAATTCCCCTAAGGAGGTAATACTTGCACATGACCGAAAGTAACAAAGCACAAAAATCAAAGGCGAAGGCGGCCTTGGAAGCGGTGTTGGCTGCGTTAGACGCCAATGATGACCAAGTCCCAGCGAATCCGAGTTTATTTACGTTTGATAAAAAAAGACCAGATGAATCGTTTGAGAAACTCTTCCGCGCGGAGGTCGACAAAAATGATTTCAAAGTCGGCGACGTGGTAAACGGTCGGGTTGTCGAGGTCCAAAGCGACTATGTACTGGTTGATATTAATTATAAAAGCGAAGGTTTAATTCCAATTGGTGAATTTCGCGTGGTTGAGGGCGTTCGAAACGTTCAAGTCGGCCAAGAAGTTCAAGTGTACATTGATAAAATTGAAAATGAAAACGGCATGATTGTTTTGTCAAAAGACAAAGCCGACATGCTACGAGCGTGGGACGATATCTCGCGCGCGGCTGAAAATGAAGAAGTCATAGAGGGCACGATCATTGCCAAAGTCAAAGGCGGTCTCAGCGTCGACATCGGCGTTAAGGCATTCTTGCCGGGCAGCCAAATTGATCTTCGCCCCGTGCGCAATATGGATCAATACATCGGCAAGACTTATAAATTTAAAGTTATTAAATTTAACAAACGGCGCGGCAACATTGTACTTTCACGTCGCGCACTTCTCGAACAAGAACGCGAGAGCTTACGTTCGCAAACACTTGATTCAATGAAAGAGGGCTCCGTTGTCCGCGGGATAGTGAAGAACATCACGGATTACGGCGCGTTCATTGATCTTGGCGGAATGGACGGTCTTTTGCACATCACCGATATGAGTTGGGGGAGAATTAAACATCCCTCTGAAATTTTGAATGTCGGCGATGAAATTGAAGTCATGGTTCTAAAATATGACAATACAAAAGAGCGCGTGAGTCTTGGCTTGAAACAATTAAAGGCGGATCCGTGGTCGCAAGTTGCGGCCGAATTCGTGCCGGGCCAAAAAGTGAAAGGCAAAGTTGTAAGCCTCACCGATTACGGAGCGTTTATCGAACTCGCCGACGGAGTTGAGGGGCTCATTCATGTGTCTGAGATGAGTTGGACAAAACGGGTGAAACATCCCAATCAAGTCTTGAAAGTCGGTGAAGAAGTTGAAGTGCAAGTACTTGAAATTGATTCAACGAACCGTCGTATCAGCCTAGGGTTGAAACAGCTCCAGCCGAATCCGTGGGTAGAGCTCAAAGAAACCTATCCGCCGGGTACGATTATCGAAGGTGAAGTGAAATCGGTTACGGATTTCGGTATTTTCGTAGGGATTGAAGAAGGAATCGACGGACTTGTACACGTCTCCGATTTTTCATGGACAAAACGAATCAACCATCCGTCTGAAATTTATCAAAAAGGCGAGCGAGTTCGCGCGGTGGTGCTCGGCGTTGATATCGAAAACGAACGGTTCAGCCTTGGGGTGAAACAACTCGAAGCGGATCCGTGGGCAACGGTTGATCAGCAATTCGCGATCGGTTCGCAACATGACGTGAAAGTAGTGAAAACAGCCGATTTTGGCGTGTTCGTTGAGCTAGCTGAAAATATAGAAGGGCTCATTCACATTTCTGAACTGGCAACGAAACGGATCGAAAAACCTGAAGATGTCGTAAAAGTCGGGGATACGATCCGAGCCGAGGTGATCTCGATTGATAAAGACGCGCGAAAAATCGCGTTGAGCGCCAAACTCGTCAAACTTCGCGAACAAAAGGCCGACGTCGCCGATTACGTGAAGAAATCGACGATGTCGTCAAAAACAAGTTTTGGTGATATTTTCGGTGACACGTTAAAAGGTGCGGCGAAAAAAGAAGATTAATATACTGAACGAGGCGAGATCGAGATGCGAAAATTTTTAGGTACGGTATTCATTGTATTACTGGTATTTTTTTTCGCGGGTTGTTTGTTGGTGATGAACGGGGTGATGAAGCAATTTCATCTCGAGAAACCTAAAATTGCCAGTTCATCGATCTTGCTGATGAGACTTAACGGCGTCATTGTTAACGACCGCAACTTTTTGTCAAATCTCAACCGGTACGTGAGCGACAGCAACATCAAAGGCGTGCTGGTTCGAGTTAATTCCCCTGGTGGAGTGGTCGGCCCAAGTCAAGAAATGTATGCCGAACTGAAAAGGGTCCGCACCAAATTGCACAAGCCAGTTGTTGTTTCGGTCGGCTCTATGGCTGCTAGCGGCGCTTATTACGTTTCGTTGGGGGCAAATAAAATCGTCACGAA
>JAJYHS010000074.1 GCA_021784635.1 bacterium | reverse complement strand
ATCCCGGGCCGTCTTTAACCACGACCGGCGTTTTACCCATTTTTTTCGCTAAACCGAAAATGGTGGCAACAGCATTATCACTTGTTTCAGGCCCGCGAATCACTTCTACAAGCGGCATCATATTTACGGGGTTGAAAAAGTGCATACCCAAGAAGTTTTTTGGATTCGGGTGAGCTTTCGCCATTTCCGTCACGCTGAGCGACGAGGTGTTTGTGGCGATGATGCAATCTGGCCGGCAAATTGCCGCAACTTCGGCAATGGCTTTCTTTTTGATATTCATGTCTTCAACAATAGCTTCGACGACCACGTCAGCAAGATGAAAACCGGCGTAGTCCGTGCCCCCAGTTAGATGCGATGATCGACGCTTATACTCATAATTGTCGATCTTCCTTTTCTTAAGTGCCTTTTGCCATAATGCATCCGCCGATCTTAAACCCAGCGCAATACCGTCATTTGAAATGTCGCGCATTCGCACAATAATGCCTTTGTCGGCCGCGACAAAACCAATCCCGCCGCCCATAACTCCCGCGCCAAGAACTGCCAAATGCTCAACTTCATGCCCTTTGATATTAGGATCATTGACGCCGGTTTGCTTTTTAACCATTTCGGTCATGAAAAAGAGATTGATCAAATTTTTACTGACATCTGTTACGCCGACTTCGAGAAAACCTTGCATCTCGATCTCGAGCGCACGTTCGCGGTTTGACGAGCCGTAAGTGCGTCGAATGACTTCAAGCGCTTTAAGCGGAGCGGAGTAAAAACCTTTGGTTTGTTTAAGCACCATTTTTTTGGCTTGTGAAAAGACGACGATTCGTCCGACCGGAGATTCTAAAAATTTGGCCACGGCACCTTTGGGAGAAAATCTTTTGGCGCGCTTGCGCAACCCCTTACCCCCGCTTTTGCCGCCGCCTTTTATCAGATCACGTGCGAATGCCATTGCCCGCGCTTCAAGAATCGCAGTTGGAACCGATTCATCGATAAGACCGATCTTCAGCGCTTTGCGCGAATCAACAGACTTGCCCGCCAAAACTATATCGAGCGCCGCTTGCAGGCCCACGACACGGGGTAAACGCACGCATCCGCCAAAACCCGGAATGATCCCAAGTTGAATTTCAGGCAAGCCAATACGCGTGCTTTTATCGTCGGAAGCAATTCGGTAATCGCACGCGAGAGCCATTTCGCATCCGCCGCCGAGACAGGCGCCGTTGATCGCCGCAATCGTAACGACCGGCATATCTTCAAGGAAATTAAAAATTGTATGTGCTTGGCTGATGGCCCCGCGAAAATCTTCTTTAGTGGTGAGATTTGTTATTTCTTCAATGTCGGCTCCGGCGATAAAAATCTTTGGCTTGCGTGAAATGATCACGCAAACTTTTACTCCCGAGCTTTTCACTTCTTCGAGGACTTCGCGAAAGCGAAACATGACCGCTGACGAAAGTTTGTTGACCTTTTCGCCGATGAGATCGAGCTCAATCAAACCAATATCATCTTTTTTCGAAAATCGAATGCTTTCTTGGATGCTCATGCTTGTTCCCTCTGCCCTTATGACTCTCGTTCAATCACCATTGCCCCGCCTTGACCGCCGCCGATGCACAAAGTGGCGAGTCCCAAATTTTTGTGCTGACGTTCCATTTCGTTCAAAAGCGTGAGAACAAGCCGCGTACCCGTTGCCCCGACAGGGTGCCCGATCGCGATGGCACCGCCGTTGACATTGAGCCTTTCAGGATCAATTTCGCCAACCGGCTCGCTTAAACCCAATTTTTCTTGCG
The DNA here is from genome assembly GCA_021784635.1 of bacterium. Classification (GTDB taxonomy): domain Bacteria; phylum Bdellovibrionota; class Bdellovibrionia; order Bdellovibrionales; family UBA1609; genus RBG-16-40-8. The sequence continues at coordinate 4,460 of JAJYHS010000074.1, read as the reverse complement.
CAAATTGTTTGCTTGCCATCGCTTTTTCGCATGCGAGCACTTGAGCGGCAAACGCTTCATTGAGTTCAATGAGATCGATATCTTTTAAAGTTACACCGGCACGCTTCAAGGCGATTGGTGTCGCATAGGCCGGGCCAAGCCCCATCCGTTCGGGTTCAAGGCCAGCAAACGCATAGGAGCGAATTTTCGCTCGTGGCTTAAAGCCGAGTGCACGCGCTTTTTCACGACTCATAATGAGCATCATGGCCGCACCGTCGGTGATGGGGCATGCATTGCCAACCGTAATCGAACCGTATTTACGGTCAAAAAACGGCTTGAGCTTCGCCAACTGTTCAAGCGTTTGATTCTCGCGTGGCCCCACATCGTTTGACACTATTTTTTTAAAATCAGGCGGCAGAAAAACCGGGGTAATTTCGTTTCTCAACCGTCCCTCTTTAGTCGCGGCCACCGCGCGCTGATGCGAACGTAAAGCAAACTGATCTTGGATTTCGCGCGATAGACCGAATTCTTTAGCTAGAATTTCGGCGGTTTGCCCCATGTTGATTCCCACAAAAGGATCGGTGAGCCCTTGTACCACCGCTATTTCAGGAAAATAGGGATCCTTCTGATTGGCCGTTAACAACGCGCGAATTTGTTTGAGATCGGCTTGAAATAGCCGACCAATTAACGGCAAGGCTTGCGAGGGTTTTCGCGCCATAAATAATTTATTCAAAATAATCTGGATCTTTTGCGGAACAAAAATCGGCATTTTCGACATACTTTCGGCCCCGCCCGATACCACCATGTCGAGCGTGCCACTGCGAATTTTGTCATACCCGCTCGCAATTGATTCGAGCGCCGACGCACAGTTTCGGTGCACAGTGTACGCGGACGTTTTAAGCGGAACACCTGAACGTAAGGCGATCACCCGCGAAATATTCACCGCGTCAGCGGGACTTCCGGTATTCCCGATTATGACTTCGTCAATTTGCTTAACATCGACATTGGTGCGGGCAAGAAGTTCGCTCAGTGCCCGCGTACCTAAATCGGCTGCGTGAACGTCTTTTAAATCCGAACCTGCTTTTGCAAACGGCGTGCGAACGCCATCTATAATGACCACGTCTCTGTCGTGACTCACGGTTGCGCTACTCATTGTTGACCCCTCTAAGAACTCAACCGTATCATAGAGCCTTTCGAGCCTAAAGGAGTTTCATCACCTATGAATAAAAATATCGCCAAAGCGGCGCTCGATTATCACGCGCAAGGCAAACCCGGTAAAGTCGACGTTCACTCCAGCAAAAAGTGTGACACAGAATACACACTGTCACTCGCGTACACGCCCGGCGTCGCGGCTCCGTGCATCGAAATTGCCCGCAATCCTGCTGATGTTTACAAATACACGACAAAAGGTAACTTAGTTGCCGTTGTGTCCAACGGGACAGCGGTGCTCGGACTGGGCAACATTGGCCCACTTGCTGCCAAACCAGTCATGGAGGGCAAAGGCGTCCTGTTCAAACAATTCGCCGGCATCGACGTTTTTGACATAGAAGTGAAAACCAAAACCCCCGATGAATTCATTGCGGCGGTGCGCGCGCTCGAACCAACATTTGGCGGCATCAATCTCGAAGATCTTGCGTCACCCGACTGTTTTTATATTGAAGAAGAATTAAAAAAATCGATGAACATTCCCGTTTTTCATGACGACCAACACGGGACGGCGATTATTTCAGGAGCGGCACTGCTCAACGCTTGCGAACTCACCAAACGTAAATTGAGTAAAGTTAAAGTCGTTTTTAACGGCGCCGGTGCTGCCGCGATATCATGTGCAAAAATATTCATGCGCCTCGGTGTACAGCAAAAAAATATCCTCATGTGCGATTCTCACGGCGTGATTTACCAAGGCCGCGCACAGGGCATGAACAAATTCAAGGAGCCCTTTGCGATCGACACCAAAAAGCGGACACTTAAAGACGCGCTAGAAGACGCGGACGTTTTCGTAGGCCTCAGTGTTGCCAATGCCGTAACTCCCGAAATGCTCAAAGGCATGACTAATAAGCCAATTGTATTTGCAATGGCGAACCCCGATCCCGAAATTTTGCCTGACGACGCCAAAAAAGCGCGCCCTGACGTGATCATGGCTACCGGCCGGTCCGATTTTCCAAATCAGGTAAATAACGTATTGGGATTTCCGTCGATTTTTCGCGGCGCCCTTGACACACAAGCGACAACCATCAATGAAGAAATGAAATTGGCGGCCGTTCATGCGCTCGCGGCACTCGCGCGCCAAGATGTTCCGGACAGTGTGGCGTCGGCGTATGCAAACAAACATTTTCATTTCGGCCCTGAGTACATTATTCCGAAACCATTTGATTCGCGAGTGCTGGTAAACGTTGCGCCTGCCGTAGCAAAAGCGGCTATGGATTCAGGAGTCGCGCAAAAACCCATAGAAGATTTCGAAGCCTATCGCGATTCTCTCGAAGCGCTAGGCAGTGCCTCGCGCGGATTCGTTCGTTCCGCAATTAATCGCATTCGCACCAAGGCGCAGTCGACGAATTCCGATGTGCCGATCATCATGTTCCCTGAAGGCTTTTCGCCTAAGGTTCTAAAGGCAATTAGCTCGGTACAAAAAGAACGCATCATCCGACCGGTACTTTTGGGTTATCCCGATATCATCCGCGAGAAAATTAAAGAGCTTGAGCTTGACGATTTAATGGACGTTCCCATTGTGCAACCGTCGTTACACAAAGATTATCCACGTTATGTGCAAGCGCTTTATGATCAACGCAAACGCCGCGGAGTTTTGCTCGTTGAAGCTGAGCGATTGATGGCTGATCCCTATTATTTTTCGGCTATGGCCGTAAAACTCGGCGACGCGCACGGGCTTGTGAGCGGCGCAACCAACAATTATTCAAATTGCGTGCGCCCCATATTGCAGGTGATCGGCACAGGTCGCGGACAAGTCGCGGCCGGCGTCAATATTTTACTTATCAAAGATCGAATTCTATTTTTTACCGATACCACCGTTAATATCGACCCAACGGCTGAACAACTGGCAACGATAGCAATTTATGTGTCGCGAATCGCGCAGTACTTTAAAATCGAACCGCGAATTGCCATGCTCAGCTTTACGAATTTCGCGGCCGAATTCGCATCGCCTAAAAAAATGCGCGAAGCCGCGCGAATTGTAAAAGAACGCCACCCCGACCTCATTGTCGATGGCGAGATGCAGGCCGATGCCGCCGTTAACCCCGCCCTTGTGGAGCGAATTTTTCCGTTTTGCGAAATCAAAAACGGCGCGAACATTCTGGTGTTTCCAAATCTCGATGCCAGCAACATCGGTTATAAGCTTGTTCAGCAGCTGGGCGGCGGCGAATTACTAGGTCCGTTTTTACTCGGCATTCGCAAACCGGCTAACGTATTACAACGGACATGCACCGAGAACGACGTCTTTAACACGATCGTAATGACGTCGCTTGAAGCGCAAGCGTACACAGAAATGTGACGTTTGCAGCAGCTCGTATACATCCCGTAAATTCTGATTGCCGTCGCTCCACGATATTTGGCACCGTTCCTTTTGTCTGAGCGTTTCTGAGCTCAAACATCATGAATACGAAACTTCATGAATAATAGGAGGGGGACTCATGATAAAGCGATTTCTCACCGTAGCGTTGGCCTTCGGAGGTTTGCAACTCGGCGGCCTTGCGCGAATTCCAAGCGCTTGGGCCGCGGAATCGGGAGCCGGCTCTGGCCCCGTAAGCGCAATTGGTAATCAGCAAGTTGTAACCGGTGTACAAGGGACAATTGTCCGCGTTGTATTGATTAACGGTATAAACGCCGTCAACCACCCCACCGCAATAGGCGTACGGCCAGGTGAAATTTTAAATCTAAGAGCCGATCTAGTGAATACCGCCAACGGTCAACTCGCTCATGATTTGACAACTGATTTTGTTTGGCAGGCAAGCGACGGTACTCAGGGAGTTTGCGACGCCGCTCAACCGGTGATTTGCGCGAAAACGACGCTTTTCAGAGTGACTCAGTCCGGTGTAGTTTACAATGTCCCATTTAATATGGGAGCGACAATCGTCGTTTCCGTTTACAGCCATAATCCCGCGGCGGTAAATGCGGTCGGCGCCCCGAGTGTCGACACTCTGATGTTAGAAAACCTCAACGACAACCCAGTACCGGTTCCTCCCACTTTTGGATTGCAACCACCGCCGGTTGTTCAACCGCCACCGGTAATTATGCCACCGGCGCAACCACCCGTTGTTGTCGAACCACCACCCCCACCTCCGGTATATTATGGACCGCAACCTCCGCCTATATATGAACCACAGCCTCCGATTTATGTTCAGCCACCTGAACCCCCACCAATATTTATTGTGCGACCTCCGGATCATCGCTGGCACCGTCCGCATCGCCGTACCTCGACCGGAGCAGTTCGCGCGCCTCGAACGCGCCCTACGGCGTCACGACGGGACCGA
>JAJYHS010000118.1 GCA_021784635.1 bacterium | reverse complement strand
CTTCTAGAAAAGCTAGCGGCAATTATTCCGCGGCCACGTGTTCATCTGACTCGCTATAGTGGTGTCTTTGCGCCTCATTATAAATACCGCTCCCTCATTGTTCCAAAGCGTAAAAAACGAGAACACGACAGCGGTGATGCGGATAAACGAGACCGAATGTCGTGGGCAAGGCTTTTAAAGCGCGTGTTTGATATTGATGTTTCAATTTGTCGCGTGTGCCAGGGAAAGACAAAAGTCGTCGCTGCAATTGAGGACCAGCGCGTCGTTAAAAAAATTCTTTTTCACCTAGGGCTTCCCTACCCGGCACCTACACCGTGGCCGGCCAGAGCCCCGCCGCAACCTGAGTGTGAACCCCATAATGCACCAGAATTTGATTTAGCCTGATCTGCAATGGGTCGGACAGCGGCGATCCATGCCCAAACATCGACAAATTTTGTCAAAAATCATTTAAAATCAGAAGTCGTCACCAGCCGGGCCGGTCCATTTGGCCAAAGATGAGGTCGGCGAGGGTGAAAACGGCGGCGCAACATAAGGCTTGAGCCCCGCGACTCACCTCACCCGCCCGCCAAAAAGCGTTTTATTTGTCTTATCCTCCATTCAGTACGACAACCACCCTTCGCACGAGAATCCGCGGCACCGTTGTTAGCTTGACCGGTACGACCCACAGCCTCACCTGTTTGGTAGGCATCGCTTAACAGAACCTGAACTTTCATCGAACCCGCGTTGTACCCGGCATTGTAGTCATGCACACATGCAATGGTTTGTTGAGCCGTGCCGCTTGAACAACTGCTGCCAGCACTCCGAGAAATGCAATTCATCGCGTGTTCAAAACCTTTTTGATAACCTTCGGTTTTATTGGTTGTGGCGCTGTTTGAATTTTGGTCTAGCAACTGTTGATCTGTCATACCTGTCGCGGCGGAACTCGAACCAAGTAAATTCAATCCGTTTTCAGCCTCATTATCGAGCTTTGTCTCTTTCTCTTGCTTAGCCTGCTGCTTGGCTTGAAGATACGCCTGAATTTTCTGCTGCCGCTCTTGTTCGGCTTTTTGCTCTTCAAGCGCCTCTTGTTGTTCCTGCTGCTGTCGAAGCTGCATCTGCTGAATTTGATAAGGTGTCAAAGGCCGTTGCACTTGGGAATTGCGCAGCCCATTCATAAACCCCTGCATGAATGCTCCTTGCGCGCCCGACCAGATATTACCACCGCCCGGACTACTAGGAGCAACTAGCCCGCACGCCTCTTCGCACGATGAATATGCGCCTAGACACTGAGCTTGCCCCGTTGGACATCTACAGCATCCATTTGCCCCACAGTTATCACACCATGCAAATGCCACCTGCGAGACAGACATAGACAAAATTGAAGCAAGAACAAAATACGCCGCTCGGACCATATTTACGATTATGTAATGTAAATAATAGCAGTCAATATTTTTGATCCAACTTTGGTCAGAATAAGTACTGTTCGAACCTTCAAAATTTAATCGCAGATATCCGGGCCGTAATTGCCGCAAGTTCCATCTTGAAAACGGACCGTACAATTTGGAGTGCAAGTCGCATAGGAACCGCAGTAATCTGCTATATAGGCCCCGCACGTCCCATCTGCAAACCGAACGGAGCATTGAGCAGCACAATTTGCGCCAGGCCCGCAATAATCGGGGCCGTATGAACCGCAAAAACCGCTTTGAAATCTAACCGAGCAATTCTTCACGCAAGTGCTCGGTTGCGGCAAAGGATTACAGCTCGGCACTTGATTTGCCTTTAAAATGGTATCCAACCATGTTGGAATATTCTGCGCAGAATTGTTTTGCAGATTATTTGCGGAAGAGGGATTCGCGGACAGACCCGCAAGTTTGGCCTTTAGTAATCGAATTTCACTTATTAAATCTTCTTGTGTCGCATTGGCCGCTCGCATGACATCTTCTGATTGTAACGCCTGCTCCGGGTTAGCTAAACTGACCGCACCGAGCATCACTATAGATGATATGAAAACCGCCAGTTTCATCCCCCACCCCTTTTCTCCGCGACAACAATATGTCCAGTTCAGCTCAATTTACAACCCAACCGTCACACCTTGTAACTATTTTGATGATTTAACTGCGCTTGAAGTCGACAAACGCATCGACTATGATTCTTAAATGGTGATGGAGTTCACCAACTCAACCGCTACCCCTTTATAGGGTCGCTGATGACTCCTATATAAATAGGGGTTTTAATCGATGAACACTGATCTTCTTCGGTCTGTACGAAAATCCATAAATGAGTTTGGCTTAAACGCGCTTCGCCCAAATCTTGAAGCAACGGCGGATTTTTTGAATAATTCTCAATACGTTCCCGTCGCGGTCTTCGGTCGATTTAAAGCCGGCAAAAGTTCTTTTATTAATACTCTTGTTAAGCAACAAATTTTACCTGTTGGAGTCGTCCCCGTCACCGCCATCATCACAAAACTTCGGTTCGGCCCCGAAGATAAAGCGGTCATCCACTTCTTTAATGAATCGTCAAGAACGGTTCCAATTAACGAAATCTCCACCTATGTTTCCGAAAAAGAAAATCCTGAGAATAAAAAAAAGGTGGTAGAGGTCGATATAGAGCTTTCGTCTCTCAAATATTGCGAAGGATTAGAATTTATCGATACGCCCGGCCTGGGCAGTGTCTTTCGGCATAACACAAACACAACGCTCAATTGGCTCCCTCGAGTCGGAGTTGCTCTTGTCGCGGTAAGTGTTGACCCCCCACTTTCAGAACATGATGTTGCACTGATTCGAGAACTACAGCGGCTGACTCCTCGTATAGCTGTTTTGCTTACGAAAGCCGATCTCGTTTCCGCCGCGCAACTTTCTCAAATCATCGACTATACCAAACTGCAACTTCGCAAAGAGTTAAATAACGAGTTTGAAGTCTGGCCATTTTCAACACTTGAAGGTCAGTCGTCATTGCAACAAAACTTCATTTCAGAAGTCTTAAAGCCGCTCGTCAGAAGAAAAGACTCTGAGGCCGAAAACATAAAAGAGTTTAAGTTAAATTCTTTACGCGATGAATGCCTCGGTCTACTTAAGCTCGCGCTTAATGCGTCACAATCTTCTGATGACACTCGCGCGCGTTTACGGACGCAAATTATAGGAGAAAAAAACAATTTCTACGCCATTCGCGATGAGTTTCAAATGCTCGCCCGCGAGCATAGCGGTCGCACGAGGCCGTTTATTTTCACAAAACTATTGGCCTCCAAAGAAGACCTTGAGTCAACTCTAAATGCCGACCTAAAAGCTCACCTTAAAGAATGGCGTGGCAGCCTGTGGGCGCTCTCACGTCAATTTGAAACTTGGCTCGAAGAATCATTTCATCGTGAAATGTCAGCGCTTTCAATTGATCAAAGCGGAACATTTATAAAGCCTCTTAAGGATTTTCAGTCCTCCATCAGCCGCGCGGTTCAGGGTTTTCAGTTACGCCTTGCAAGTTCGGTTAAAGCCGCCCTGAATATTGACTTAAAATCGATAGAATTTATTGCCGACATCAAAGTCCCCGCAAGCCCGGATGTTTCGTTCAGTCGACTTTTTGACTCGCACATCGATATTCTATCGTTCATGATACCGGTGTTTATTTTTCGACCACTCATCGAACGTCATTTTATAAATTCACTGCGCCCTGAAATCGAAAAAAATTTATCAAGGCTAGCTTCACAATGGACAGAGACCATTAATCGCGCAATATTTTCGATGCAAGCTGAAGCCGAGAAATTTGTTAAAGACCAACTTAAAATGGTAGATGGACTATTAAACACTTCTGCTTCAGCCACTGCCCGATTGATTGAAGCAATCAACGTTCTCGACGCGCGGTAGCGATGACTTGTTAAAATTGTTTAGGTAAATTCTCTTTCTGGCGATGGAGTTCGCCTCAAATTGTACCCCCTATGGGTAATGATGACTCCTATAAAGCGTTTGTTTATAGGAGCTTGCCTTGAAAACGCCAGCCGTATTTGTTGGTCGCGAAATTGAAATAAAAACCGCGGTCGCACTGATTCGCAAAGGCAAGAGCCTTGTTATAGAAGGCCCGTTTGGTATTGGCAAAACTACTTTTGCGGCCAAAGTCGCCACTTCTATTGACGGCTTCCTTCCACTTTATTGTTCTTTCGAACACGATGGATCTAAAATAGTTGAAGGCCTCAATCGCGAAATTATTCCTCTTTATCGGCGAAATAACTCAAAACTTGGCAAACAAATTCATTCGTTTCATCTCGCGACTCAAGAGAAACGCCCTCTTATTATTGTCGATGATATTTGGAAGGTAACTCCACAAAAGGTCGCGTTTTTTAAACGCCTGAACAAATACGGAAATTGTCAGTTCATCCTTATTATAGAAACGACAAAAGACAATTTACGCCTCAAGGTTCGAACTATAGATACCAACCACGAAATTATAAAACTCGGAAAATTAAACGACACCGACAGTTATGCATTATTCGACGAACTGATCGCACGATCCGATCGTACCGTAGCTCAAGGGGTAAAGCATGCCCTTGTTGAAAGTTGTAATGGATACCCCCTTGGGATTGTCGAAACGGTTCGCATTACAAGAGGACTGGCATGACCACCGAAATGCCCGCATTTTTTCACGACCTAAATCTCGATCAAGTGGCGAAGTGCCTTGCATCGGCCAATCGAAATAACAATAGATTTTGACCATAAATTCACCTAGAATTTATCGAAAGGTGATGGAGTTCACCTATCAAACCGCCGCGATGGCTGATAACTCCTGCAAACCTATTGTAGGAGTGTCTCATGAAGCTTCTCTTTATTGCAGTGCTCGGTCTATGCGGCGTTTTCAGTCGATATTATGTCGGTCTTTTCGTGGCTCGCATACTGCCCACACCTTTTCCGCTTGGTACATTTATTATAAATGTCGTAGGGTCATTTTTAATTGGATTTATTTACGCGATAGGCGTTGAAAAGGGCATGATGTCTGAGAGTTTGCGCGTCGGCCTTCTCGTAGGATTTCTGGGCGGATTTACCACTTTTTCTTCTTTTGCATTAGATAGCGTGCGACTGGCGGAACAGTCTGAATATTTGCTAGGCGGGTTATATTTCTTTGGCAGCCCAATAGTCGGTTTTATCGCCGCTACCGCTGGTCTGTTTCTTGCGCGAATCACAGTGAGGCCGTTATGAAAAACCTTCTAGGAAAACAGCAGATTCTTAAAATTTACATCGATGAACACCTTCGCATAGAAGGTGAATATACTTGGCGACGACTTCTTGAGGCTGCTCGATCCATGAGGCTTTCCGGCTGCACTGTTTTACGGGGCTTCGCAGGCTTTGGTCCTCATCACGGCTCTCACAATCAATGGCAGTTTGATGGTGCTGGCGAGTGGACGATGATACTGGAAATTGTCGATTCAAAAGAAAAACTTCGCGAATTTCTCGATAGAAACGAAAGTATTTTAAAAAACATTGTCACATTTTTAAAAGATATCACTGTCCGACACTATTCTTCAGAAACTATTGACCAGCAATCAAATATGATGGAGGCGCAAATGTCCAACTCACAGTTAAACGGAACAAAGACGTTACTTAGAATCTTTTTGGGAGAATCGGATATCGTCGGTCATCAAAATGCTTACGCTGAAATACTCGAGCAAGCGCGAAAAAAAGGACTCGCTGGCGCAACTGTCTCGCGAGGAATTGCAGGCTTTGGAGCCAGCAGCATTATGCACGAACCACATCTTTTTAAGCTTTCATCCGACTTACCGATCATCGTCGAAATTGTCGATTCACAAGAAAGGATTGATCAATTTCTTTCACAAATTGAGCCGCTTCTCAAAGGCGCCCTCGTGACTCAAGAAAACGTTGACGTCCGCCACCATAGTTCAAAATAGAACCCAAATCGGCGGATAGCGACCAACCAAATTTATACTCCACGAACGAAAACACACATCAGTGAAGACAGTGAATCTTTTGTCCTGTCTCTTCACATCGAAATCTCTGAGTTGTTAACTTAAAACTTCATAGCCCTCTGACAAGCAAACTGTTCTGCTAAAAACTGTAGAACAGAAAATCTTTTGAAAAGCTATTTTTTCTCAATTTAAAACAAAAAGTCTCAATGTGATTCACGACTATTGTAATAATCTTATAGAATTTCGTCACCAGCCGGGCCGGTCCATTTGGCCAAAGATGAGGTCGGCGAGGGTGAAAACGGCGGCGCAACATAAGGCTTGAGCCCCGCGACTCACCTCACCCGCCCGC
>JAJYHS010000032.1 GCA_021784635.1 bacterium | reverse complement strand
GCCGGATACAAAGACCGGTCGAAATTTCCGCGGCTTAAAATTGCGTTCAATACGGATGAAAATCATGAACGCATAGCGGAGATTATCCAGGAGCAATTGAAAACCAATCTCGGCATCAAAGTCGAACTTACCAATGAAGAATGGAAAACGTATCTTCGCACAATGCAGGCGAAAGCTTATCCGATGTTTCGATTCGGATGGATCGCGGATTATCCAGACGCCAATACGTTTATGAATTTGTTCGAGTCAGATAACGCCAACAACGACACGAATTGGGCCAATAAAAAATACGATCATCTCGTTCGAGAAGCGGCGACTGTGTTTAGTGAACAAAAGCGCCAAAAACTTTACGACGAGGCACAAGAGTTATTGCTCGACAAAGACTCTGTTGTCGTGCCGATTTACTTTTACCGGTCTCAGTATCTCGTGAGTTCGCGAATCAAAAATTATCCGTTGAATTCGCTTATGAAATTTTATCCGCAGAAAATGGAGATTGTGAAGTGACAGCCGAAGACATACGTCGCGCGAGTCATCCCGTCATCCGCCAACTCGGGATCATTTTGCCGATTGCGGCACTCGCCGGAATTGTCTTCACCGCTATATGGAGCTTTGCCGGATTTTTAATCCCCAACAGTGTCATTATCGGCGACGTTGTTCTTGTTATTGTATTTCTTGTTTTTCACGCAACGACTCACGGATTGACCGGCTATGTTCTGAAACGTCTCATGCAGACGTTATTTGTTATTTTCACGATTGCTTCGATCACATTTTTCTTGTTGCGGGTCATCCCAGGCGGGCCATTTGATGAAAATAAAGCATTGCCGCCACAGGTGAAAGCGGCAATCGATGCGAAATACGATTTAAACGCGCCCATCTATAAGCAATATATTAGCTACATCGAAGGAATTGCCACTGGTCATCTCGGTTATTCCTATACCTACGTTGGTCGTGAAGTTTCATCCATTATTGCCGAGAGTTTACCGGCTTCAATGCAGCTTGGGATTTTTGCGATGATTCTGGCATTAATGGTGGGCATTCCAGCTGGAGTTTTTGCGGCCGCCAATCACGGCACCTGGAAGGACAACGTCACCATGATCGCGGCTACCTCGTTTATTTCAATTCCCAGTTTTTTAGCCGCGCCGATACTCATTACGATTTTTTGTTTTGGCTGGAATCTTCTGCCCGTGGCGTTGTGGAATGGCACCACTTTTTATATTTTGCCTGTTATAGTTTTAGGTATGCAACCCGCCGCGGTTATCGCTCGTCTGACGCGGTCAAGTGTTCTTGAAGTCTCACGATCGGATTTTGTTCGAACTGCCAAGGCCAAAGGCCTCAAACAGCGAACGATATTGTTTAAGCATATGCTTAAAAATTCTCTCATTCCGGTTTTGGCCTACGTTGGCCCCGTCACCGCGTACGTTCTCTCGGGTTCGTTTGTAGTCGAAGATATTTTTAACATTCCCGGCATTGGTAAGCACTTCATAATGAGCGTGACCAATCGCGATTACCCAATGGTTCTTGGCGTCACGCTTGTGTTTGCCACAATGTTAATTTTAGCGAATTTTATTGTCGATATTCTCTACACCTATTTTGATCCAAAGATTAGACTGACATGAGCACAGATTTTGTTGGAGCCGGCGATAACGGCCAGAAAGTAAGGCGCGAGTCAGATGCCGCGATTGTATCGCGAGAGAATGCACGCGCGCACACGTTTGAAGAAAACGCGAGTTTTACTCCAACAGTGCAAGGGGTCGATTTTTTGGAGCGTGCTGCGGAACGAACAAAAGGTAGCTCTCTATGGCGTGATACGTGGCGCCGGCTAAAGCGCAACCGTATGGCGTTTATCTCGCTCATCTTTATTGGTTTTGTAAGCCTTATTGCGATATTCGCGCAGCACATCGCACCTTACAGTTTTGCAGCTCAGAATGCGAATGAGGTTTTAGCGCCGCCATCGTGGTCGCACTGGCTTGGAACGGACGATCTGGGGCGTGATCTATTATCGCGACTCATTTATGGCGCACAAGTTTCAATGGCGGTTGGAGTTTTAACGGCCCTCGTCTCGCTCGTGATGGGTACGGTCTATGGTGCAATTTCGGGATGGATCGGAGGACGCGTTGACGCCCTTATGATGCGAATTGTGGACACATTAGATTCAATTCCGACACTTGTGCTACTTATTCTAGTTAAAATCATGTTCGATTCCATTGATCAAGGGATGAATCCGGAAGTGAGGGCCGTGGCGGGGGTGCTTCTCGCACTCAGCGTTTTTGGCTGGCTCATGCTTTCGCGTGTTGTGCGCGGCGAGGTTTTAAAGGCGAAACAAACTCTTTATGTTGAGTCGGCACGTTCGATGGGTGCAAGCGACCGGCGGATTATCTTTCGCCACATTATTCCTAACATCACCGGGCCGATTATAGTGGTCGTAACTGCGCAGATTGTCTCCAACATTATGTTTGAGAGTTTTTTGAGCTTTATTGGCCTTGGGTTGCAGCCACCGTATTCCAGTTGGGGAGTGCTCGCCAACGATGGATGGAAGACAATTAGAACTTACCCGCACCTTATTATAGCACCAGGGCTTGCGTTATTTTTAACTATGATGGCATTCAATATTTTCGGTGACGGCCTTCGCGACGCCTGGGATCCGCAAACGAAAAAAGAATAGTATTTTGTCTTGTTCGCTACTCGCAAACTAAACGTTAAAACGAAATAGCATCACATCACCGTCACGAACGACGTAGTCTTTACCCTCAGATCGGTATTTGCCTGCCTCTTTTACTGCCGCTTCGTTTTTGAGTTCGAATAAATCGTCACAGTGATATGTCTCGGCGCGAATGAACCCGCGTTCGAAATCAGAGTGAATCACCCCAGCCGCTTGTGGCGCTTTTGTGCCTTTGCGTATGGTCCATGCACGAACCTCTTTCGGCCCGGCCGTGAAGTACGTAATTAAGTTCAACAATTTGTACGACTCGCGAATGAGCCGATGCAGCCCAGGTTCTTTCATGCCTAGCGATTGAATGAACTCCAGCCGCTCTTCTTCGGGGAGTTGTGCGATCTCCGCTTCAATGGCCGAACAAATCGCAACACTCTGATTGCCTTCGCGCGTGGCGTGATCTTCAACTTGTTTGATCCACTGGCTTTTATTGCCGGTGCCCAAAGAAGTGTAATCACCTTCCGCAACGTTGCATACGTAAAGTACGGGTTTTGTCGTGAGCAGATGAAGTTCGTGCAAAAAAGGTTCTTCACCTTCGTCAATTGTAATCGACCGTGCGGGTTGCCCTTCGTTCAATGCCGTCCAAACTTTTTTTACTAAGCCGTATTCAAGTTTGAGGTTTACGTCCTTCGAACTTTGTGCCGCCTTTTCAATGCGTTTCAAACGCTTATCGACGCTATCGAGATCAGCGAGAACGAGTTCGGTGTTAATCGTGCCTATATCGCGTAGCGGATCAACTGACCCGGCGACATGAACGACGTTTGAGTCCTCAAAACAGCGGACTACGTGCAATATGGCGTCGGTTTCACGAATGTTTGCGAGAAATTGGTTACCAAGTCCTTCACCCTTGCTCGCTCCAGCAACTAGGCCCGCAATGTCAACAAACTCCATTACCGTGGGGACAACTTTTTGTGGTTTCACTAACTGTGCGATTTTGTCGAGCCGTTCGTCCGGCACCGTCACAACCCCCACATTCGGATCAATTGTACAGAACGGGTAATTGGCCGCTTCGGCCTTTGCCGCGGTTAGAGCATTAAATAAAGTGCTTTTGCCAACGTTGGGTAGACCGACTATCCCGGCTTTTAAACTCATATCATCTACTCCGAATCTTCTTCGTTTTGTTCACGGACCGCTCCCGTATTGTATTCGTTTTGGGCGCGCTGAAAGCCGGCTTCGATAAATGTCAAGGTTGCTTCACCGGCCCGCTGAATCACTTCACGCAGTTGGTCCTCTTGATCGGGGGCGAAATTTTGCAAAACATATTTGTCGATGGCCATCTTCGGCTCGGCTGGCCGGCCAACTCCAATTTTCAGACGCGCGTAATCGGCAGTACCCAATTTTTCATGAATGTTGCGAATTCCATTGTGGCCGCCTGTACCGCGATTTTTTTGAAATTTCATTTGTCCGAACGGTTGATCGATATCGTCGTGAATAACGAGCAGATTTTCTAAAGGAATTTTGTAAAACGCGATCAAAGGTTGAACGGCTTCGCCGGACAAATTCATAAACGTTTGCGGTTTAGCAAAAATGACGTCGTGGCCCGCGTGTTTGACTTTCGAGACCAAACTTTTGAACTGTTCAGCAGGATTCGCCGCCTCTAAATGACGTGAAATTGCATCGAGGACCAAAAAACCAACATTATGCCGAGTGAGCTGATAGCGGTACCCTGGATTCCCTAGCCCAACAATAAGAACTGGCCCGCGAATATCGTTCATCGAATATAGCACGTCCGCGTGAATTATTTTTTCGCGTCTTTTCCGCCGGCTTCAGCTTTTTTCGCATCGGCACCAGCGGCTGGTGTCGCACCCGCAGCACCGGCAGCGCCCGCAGCGGCTCCCGCAGCAGCACCGGCAGCGGCTCCCGCAGCAGCACCTTCGGCAGTCGCAGCAGCGGCCGGAGCCACCTCAGCCACGATTTCTTCAACCATAGTGACTGTGCAAAGAGTTTCGGTCGGGAGCGTGATCAAGCGGATTCCTTCGGGCATTTGTAAATCTGAGACGTGTAACGAATTGCCAATTCCAAGCGGGGTAACATCGATGGCTAAAAACTGTGGGATTTGAGCGGGTAAGCATTCGACTTCGACGTCGCGGCGAACCGTATTAAGAATACCGCCATCTTTTACTCCGGCGGCGCGACCTTCGTAGCGGACTTCGACCGAAACGCGAATGGCTTTGTTTAAATCAATTGCGAAAAAATCAAGATGCACGGGCCGTCGAGAAACGGGATGGAGAGTGGTGGCTTTTTTAAGCACTTTTAAATTGTTGAGCGATTTGTCAGCGGATTTAAATACAAAAATCGTATTTTCGTATTGTTGCTTGGCAAATCGAACAACTTCCTTTTCAGATACATACAGTGATACGTTTTTCAGGCTCGGCCCATAAACAACAGCCGGGACATGCCCTTCTCGACGTAAACGGCGTGAATCGTGTTTACCAGTTTTTCTCAGTTCAACGTTAAATTCAAAATTTTCTGCCATTTTCGCTCTCGCTTTCTTCTGTACAGTCCGTATTCTAATCAAACAACGCGCTGACACTGTCGTGCGTGTTGATTCGTTTGATGGCCTCAGCAACGACCGGGGCCACCGAAATTACTTCAAATTTGCCACTTGCAACAGCTTCGGGCCTTAACGGTATCGTGTCCGTTACCCATACCTTTTCCACGCCGCTTTCTTTCAAACGTGCAACAGCCGGACCCGAAAGTACGGGATGGGTGGCAACAGCAAACACCCTTTTTGCACCATTCTTGAGAAGACTGTCAACAGCCTGAGTCAAAGTCCCGGCGGTATCGATCATATCGTCCAAAATAATTGCGGTTTTGCCACGGACTTCACCCACAAGATTAACCGATTCGACCTGATTTGGACCGGCCCGGCGCTTATCAATAATCGCAATAGAGCAACCAATGCGCTTTGCAAACGCGCGTGTGCGCTCCACACCACCGGCGTCTGGGCTAACTGTAACGAATTCATCGCCTGAGCCATATCGCGAGCGCCATTCTCGCGCAAATGTGGGCGTGGCAAACAAGTGATCCACAGGGCCATCGAAAAACCCTTGAATCTGTGACGAATGCAAGTCAACGGCGATCAACCGATCAGCTCCAGCCGTTTTAAGAAGCGTTGCCACACATTTTGCCGAAATCGGCGCCCTTGGCGCGACCTTTCGGTCTTGGCGGGCATAACCGTAGTACGGTAAAACAGCTGAGATGTTTTCGGCTGAGGCCCTACGCAATGAATCGAGAATCAGAAAAAGCTCCATATAACTTTCGTTAACCGGCGGGCAAGTGCTTTGAATGACAAAGACATTTGACCCTCGTACGCTCTCATGAATTTCGATTTGGATTTCACCGTCAGCAAAGCGCCCAAATTTGCAGTGGCCGAGCTCAACGCCGGCGCAAGCCGCAACGCGCTCGGCAAATTGATGATTGGTATTTCCAGAAAATATTTTGAGGTCGGCCATAGGTTCGTTTTTGTACTGAAAAACTAAAAATTTGTCTATATAATCTGCTCATGGCGGGTTGGAGTT
>JAJYHS010000017.1 GCA_021784635.1 bacterium | reverse complement strand
GTCGATCTTTGCCAAATTGCCAACCTGTGAGCCGGTTACTTTAACCGTTACGACCCCCGGGCCGCTTTGAACAACTTTTGCGCCCAATGCTTTCAGTTTAGTTTCAACCTTGTTTTGTGAATCAAGCGTGTACACATTGACAAGCGCCGGTCGACTGGCATCTTGAGCCGCGTATTTTTCAAGTTGCGGACTCAGTTTAAAAGCTGCTTGGTAATATGTGTAACCTTGCACAATAGAATTGGCCTGTTGGAGATTCGCGAGGGTTGAGTTTTTCGCCCGCACTATGTAGGCGTCTTCGGGTATATAACGGAGAAATTGAATTCCGCGCGCAGTTATTTGCGATTTTTCTTCGACCGTCAACGGCCGCTTAAATTGCAAGATGTAATGCAGAGGTTTTTCGTTTTTTACAGACATGAGCGTCGTGACATACGGGTTAATCGCCAGTTGGTTCATGTTGTACTGGCCAGCGCGCAATTTTAAGACTGTTCCAGCTTGAACATTTGCGCTTATACCCGCAGTTGAACTAACGACGATTGCTGCGTACGCCAGTCCTCTTAGAAGCGAATTGTGCTGGCTCTTGTTGTACCGACCTCTACCGTTTTGATCCTTCTCACCCGTCTTCATTGATGCCCCCCGTTTCCCCGTTTCTGATTGCCCCTCCGCAATCAAAAAATTATGCCGCACATATCAGCACGACGTAGGTCTCGAAACACGAAAATTTTTCAAATTTTTAACGCATGGCAC
This sequence comes from bacterium, assembly GCA_021784635.1. Taxonomy (GTDB): domain Bacteria; phylum Bdellovibrionota; class Bdellovibrionia; order Bdellovibrionales; family UBA1609; genus RBG-16-40-8. Next base: position 5,499 of record JAJYHS010000017.1, on the reverse strand, counting down.
ACTGCAGTGATTTGACGAAAAGCATTAAGATATGATGACTCAAGGATTATTTATGAATGAAGCATCTACAACACATCAGAAAAATTTATCAAAACCATCATCAAGTTACGCATTTTGGGTTGGGTTCGGTATTTTTCTTAGCCGCATTTCAGGTTTGATTCGTAGCCGCGTTTTTGCCTATTACCTTGGCAACTCCGCCGCTGCAGGAGCGTTTCGAGCGGCTTTGCGGATTCCAAATTTTCTACAGAATTTGTTTGGCGAGGGCGTTTTGTCGGCGTCATTTATTCCTGTCTATTCAAAATTACTTGCCGAGAACGAACAAGAGCTAGCCGATCAAGTGGCGGGGATTGTCGGCAGTCTTCTTGCGGTGGGTATGGCGATTTTTGTGCTCCTTGGAGTGACTTTTACTCCCACATTTGTCGACGCCATCGCCCCTGGTTTTACCGGCGGCACTCGTATTCTTACTATAGAGTTGGTACGCATTTTATTCCCGGGCGTGGGTTTACTTGTGCTTTCGGCGTGGTGCCTTGGGATATTAAATTCGCATCGCAAGTTTTTTCTTTCGTACGCGGCGCCCGTCGTTTGGAATGGCGCCATGGTTGCCGCTCTTATTTTCGGCGGCCATATGACCCGATCGCTTGCCAGTCTCACAGTTTATCTCGCATGGGGAGCGGTTGCCGGCGCGCTCCTTCAGTTTTTAGTGCAGGTCCCAATTGTTTATAAACTCACGAAAGGTTGGCATTGGTCGCTCGAGCACCGCATTTCGCATGTACGCGAAATTTTTAAAAATTCGATTCCGGTGGTGGTGAGCCGCGGCGTTGTGCAGTTGAGCGCGTACATTGACAGCATCATCGGCAGTTTTCTTGGAGCCAGCGCCGTTGCGTGTTTGGGTTACGCGCAAACCATTTACCTTTTGCCATTTAGCCTATTCGGCATGTCCGTTGCGGCAGCTGAACTGCCGGATATGTCAAGCACCGACCATGATCACCAAGGTGGTCACGAAGCGTTGCGCCGGCGACTGACCGTCAGCCGTCAGCATATGGCTTATTTTGTCGCTCCTTCAGTTGTGGTACTTATATTTTTAGGCCGCTACGTTGTCGAAGCGATTTTTCAAACTGGCCACTTTTCGGCCAACGACACGCTTTATGTTTGGTATGTTCTTATCGGAATGGCGATCGGTCTTTTCGTCTCGACCTGGAGCCGTCTTTACCAATCGGCTTTCTACGCCCTTCGCGATACAAAAACGCCGCTAAAATACGCCGTGATACGCGTGATTTTAACGGCGTTATTAGGGTATCTGTTTGCGTTTCCGCTTCGGTCATTTATAACTCATTTTTGTTTTCATGTAATCGGCTTAGCGGTACCGCACATCCATAACGTTGAGCTGGGGATGGGCGCCGTCGGGCTTACGGCTTCGGCCGGGCTTTCAGCCTTTGTTGAATTTGGCGGACTTCATCTTGCACTTTCAAATAAAATCGGCCGCCTCACAATGCCATTTCAATTTTTGTTCAAAATCGGTTCAGCCGCCTGCGCAGCCGCCGTCGTCGTGATCGGATTGACGAAATTGAATTTGAAAGCGTCTTTGTTATTTCGCATTTTGCACGCGCATTGGCTTCATTATGATTTTACGGCCGTATTTTGGTTATTTGTTTTCGGCGCACTTTATCTTGCAATAACGTGGTTTTTAAATGTCGATGAATCACGCCAAATTTTTAGAAAAATCAGCTCAACTTTAAAAGTATTCAGGCCCCGAAGATAAAAGCGCCCGGCTTAGTTTTGGCCCGTTTTTTTTAATTTGTGTAATTCAGCCTCAAAATCGAAATTTTCGATGAGTTGTGGCCGCACGCGAACCATCGCTCTTTGAAGCAAAACCAATTGGGCCTCGCCGTCGCGATCTACTGAAAATAGAACTTCACGTCCCGATGTCGCTGAAACACAGCGACCAGGATCGAATTTAAAAGTTCCGGTGACATCCCACCCGCCATCAAGGTCGAGCATTTTAAGCTTTCCGATTTTTGAACCACAACCGTGCCCGAGAATATCGGCGTTCGGTGTTAGCACCGGCCGGTTACCTTGCAGCGAAAGTAAAACAGAAAAACGCGAATTCAGGACCTTGTCGGCAAACATATCCAGTGAGTCCTTTAGTATGAGCTTTCCGCTGTATATGCCCACAAATTGTTGCAGGTGAGTAAGTACTACTGGTGAAACAGCCCCGTTTTCGTCGACCGAAACCGTTTTGCAAGCCGTTAATCCAAATGCGCACATCATCGCAATTGCGCAAATAAACCCCAATGAACGGTCACTTGATTTCAAAAAATGCATGACGAGCTCAGTAGCAAAGTGAATGACCTCAGTCAATTATATCTAACCGATATTTATCCTACGATGGCCTTCGAATGGACGCTCATAGTATCGCGAATAAATTTATGGTGCGGTTCGCGTAGCTCAGGATCATGTTCGAGAATGTCGCGAGCGGCGGCACGTGCCTCCTGCAGGAGCGTAATATCTCGAACAAGGTTAGCCATTCGAAAGCCCGGCAAACCGGATTGACGCCGTCCGAGAAATTCTCCAGGCCCTCGAATCTCCAAATCGGCCTCTGCGATTTTAAATCCGTCGGTTGTGCCCACGATTACGTCGGCACGCTGAATCGCTTCTTCAGAAATGGCATAGCCAAGAACAAGCACGCAATAGCTCTTGAGTTCACCACGTCCGACGCGACCACGCAATTGATGAAGCTGCGACAAACCAAAACGTTCGGCGTGCTCAATTATAATCAAGTTCGCATTTGGCACGTCAACACCCACTTCGATCACTGTCGTCGACACTAGAACTTGAATCTCTCCCGTTCGAAAAAGATCCATTACGGCCTCTTTTTCGTCACCCTTCATTTTACCATGCAACAGCCCAATGCGAAGATCCGGAAAGCGTGCCCTTAAAGTCTCATATTCTGACACTGCGTTTTTCAAATCGATTTTTTCACTCTCTTCAACCAGCGGGTAAATAACGTACGCTTGGCGGCCTTTCTTTACTTGTTGATATAAAAAATCAAACACCAAATCACGTTTAGATGAAAATACTTTTCTGGTGACAATCGGCGATCTTCCCGGTGGCATTTCGTCGATTATCGAGACATCAAGATCTCCGTAAACTGTCATCGCGAGAGTTCGCGGAATGGGTGTTGCGGTCATCACCAAAAAATGCGGCGATTGATTTTTCTTGAGCCGCATCCGCTGTTCTACGCCGAACCGATGTTGTTCGTCGATAATTACGAGCCCCAATTTTTTAAACAAAACGTCGTTTTCAATAAGGGCATGCGTGCCAATTAATAAGTCGATTTCGCCAGCGACAAGACGCTCTCGAATTTCGCTGTGCTCCCGCTCTTTCATAGTGCCGGTAAGACACGCGACCCTAACACCCAGAGGAGACAAAAATCGTTCGCTACTTTTGAAATGTTGCTCAGCGAGAATTTCAGTTGGCACCATCATCGCCGATTGATAACCGCTTTCTTTTACAACCAACGTCGATAATAGTGCGACAAGAGTTTTGCCCGACCCCACATCACCCTGCACAAGCCGATGCATCGGATGCGGTTCACTCAAATCGCGTTCGATTTCTTTAAACACTCGAAGTTGCGCGTTCGTCAGCGCGAAAGGGAGCGATTTTTTTAACTGTTCGATCATTTTTGGCGCAGGCGCCATTGCAGGTGCTTGCTCGCGCTGCATTCCCAAGCGTCGCCGTGCCATATGCAACTCCATCCAAAAGAATTCTTCAAAAATAATCCGGCGTTGCGCGGGTGCGCGAAATTTCAAATAGTCCGCCGCTTCTTCCGTCGGCGGTTGATGAATCTGCTTAAGCGCTTGCGCCCGGGTCAATAACTGATATTTCTCGCGCATCCAGACCGGCATGACTTCGGTCATAGCCGGTTGCGAACTCGCAGATGATGGCCGATCGAGCAGCTCAGATAACGCAGTTTGCATCAACTTTCGGAGTTTAGCCGGGCTTAAGCCTTCAGTATCCGTGTAAAGCGGGATCAACTGGTCGGCAACTTTTGGATCGTCTTCGTAGACCACTTGCAGATCAGGATGATGAAATTCAAGACGCCCTCTATACAAAATAACTTTACCGGCGACTCGAACGGTTTGTTGGGTCGTAAACCGTTCAAAATAGCCCTTGTAAGGAACGCGAAAATATTTGCATGCGATGCGGCCACTTGAATCCGCGATGACGATCTCATAAATGCGGCGGTGGCTCTTGCCCATGGGCATCGACCGAACAGACCGCACGGTGGCTTCTAGACTTACGACTTGCCCGGCCTCTAGCGAAGCAATGTTACGCATCGCCCGGCGGTCTTCGTAAGCTCGCGGGTACCACTCTAAAAGATCCGCAACAGTGGCCACTCCACGATGGCGAAGAATCGCACCGAGCTTCGGCCCCACTCCTTTTAAGTATTGGATATCTGTGTCGGGTTGCAATGCCACTCTCAAGTTAATATCCTGTATATGAAGATGGAGCAATAAAAGGATGGCGGAGCAACACAGCGAACGGTACGTCAAAGTTCGTCTCAATTCTTTGTACATCAAAGAACCGATTCCGTTTGATCTTTATGTTCTTATCAACAATAAGCAAATTCACTATTTGCGCGCGGGCGACACGCTTTCAAAAGATAAGCTCCAACGCTTCGAAGACAAAGCCCCTGACAGTTTTTTTGTTCGCCTTGAAGACCGCCCCGCTTTTAAAAAGTATGTTCACGAAAAGCTCAACTCACAGCAACTCAATCCCATTGAAAAAGCCGTCATGCTGCGCGAAAGCTCGCTCACCTTAGTCGAAGAGTTGTTTGAAAACCCCACTATCGACGAAGCGCTAAAAGAATCGAAAGAAATGGTCGAACAGTTCGTCGATCTGATGGTTACGGAGCCGGACGCAATGGCCGATCTTGTGGGGTTATCGAGTCACGATTTTTACACTTATACGCATTCACTCGATGTCGGAATATATTCACTCGGCTTAGCCAATGTTATGGGTTACAACCGTGAGCTTTTAGTTGAGATGGGGCAAGGCGCACTATTTCATGATATCGGCAAACGGCAAGTGAGCGTCGATATCATTTGCAAGATGGGGCCGCTCAACGACCTCGAGTGGGCGCAAATGCAAAGACATCCTGAGTACGGCCTTGCGATTTTACTCGAACACGACGTTTCGGAGGGTATCAAAGCGTGCTGCTTTGAGCACCACGAAAGCATGGCCGGGAACGGCTATCCACAACAATTGCAAGCAAAAGAAATTCATCCCATGGCGAAAATTGTCGCTCTATCCGACACGTTTGACGCACTTACCACTCAACGGTCCTACAATAAACCAATGAAACCGTCGGCCGCTCTTGAATTCATGCGCACTAAACTCGCCGGGCGCTTTGACACCGACCTACTACGCGCGATGTACGAAGTTCTCTTTCGAATGGAAGATCAACTTAAAAAATCGGTTTAATCTGGATATCAGCGG